>NZ_JAUSVX010000035.1 GCF_030814995.1 Labrys wisconsinensis
GGCTACAACCGCGCCGCCTCCCTGGTCGAGCGCATGGAGAAGGAGGGCCTCGTCGGCCCGGCCAACCATGCCGGCAAGCGCGAGATCCTCTCCTATAGCCGCGACCGCATCATCCATGTCGGCGGCCCGGACATGGAGGACGAGGACGCCTGAGCGAAGCCTCGGAGGCGGCCTCCGGCGCTGCTGAAAGGACTGCTGCTTCGGCTGCGATTCCCGGCTAACCTTCCCGGCATGGCCGGGCCCTCCCGGCGCCCGCCGGACCATCGCCCACATGACAAGCCAGATCGCCGCCGGGCTCCTGATCTGCCTCTGCGCGACCGCCTGGCGGATGATGCGCTCGCTCCCCGCCTGGCTCCGCCTGGCGACGGGGGCGGTGCTGCTCGCCGGCCTCACCGCGGCGGTGGTCCAGATGGTCGGCTCGCCGCTCCAGCCGGTCTTCGTCGCCACAGGTGCGGCAGCCGTCGTCTGGGAGCAGGTCGTCGTCGCCGCCTGGTGGCTGCTCGCCGCGCGGCTGCTGGTCGAGGTCCTGCGCAGCACGCTCTTCAACCGCGGCCTCGCCGCCAAGGGCCGGCTCCAGGGGGACCTGCTGGCCGGGCTGATCTACCTTGCGGCGGTCCTCACCGTGGTCGACACCGTACTCGACCTGCCGATCCGCGCCCTGCTCGCCACCTCGGGCGTCATCGCCATCGTCCTCGGCCTCGCCCTGCAGAGCACCCTGGCGGACGTGTTCTCCGGCATCGCGGTCGGCATCGAGCGCCCCTTCAACATCGGCGACCGGGTCTGGCTGGAAGGGCCGATCGAGGGCGTCGTCGACCAGGTCAACTGGCGCTCCGTCCGCATCCGCACCGATGGCGGCGACATCGCCACCGTGCCGCACAGCGTGGCGGCCAAGTCCCGGGTGATCAATCGCAGCGTGCCGACGCCGCAGCGCAGCGACTCCGTCCGCATCCCCTGCGCCGCCAGCGTCCCGCCCGAGCGGGTCGCCGAGCTGGTCCGGCACGCATTGCTGCTCAGCCCCAGGATCCTGGCCCAGCCCCAGCCCGCCGTCGCGCTGGTGCGCATCGGCCGGCGCAGCAACGAGTACGAGATCGGCTTCGCCGTGGCGAGCAGCAACGATCTCTGGCACGCCAAGAGCACCCTCCTGGAGCAGGTGCTCCGGCAGTTCCGGTCGGCAGGCGTCGAAACCGCCGACCGGCCCGGGGGCGGCGCCACGAGCGAGCCGGATCCGGCGTCCGGCAGCCGCCGCTTCCTCGCCATCCCGCTGTTCCACGACATCGCCGACGATCAGCGCGAGCGGCTGTGCCGGCAGGCGCTGAGCCGGTCGCTGGAGCCGGGCGACGCTCTGTTCCGGCAAGGCGACACGGAGGGGTCGCTGTTCTTCGTCGCCTCGGGCGTGATGGAGGTGACCCGCACCGTCGGAGCCCGGTCCTCGAGCCTGGGCCGCATCGGCGCGGGCGACTATATCGGCGAGATCGGCCTGCTGACGGGGGCTCCGCACGCGGCCACCATCACGGCCCTGACGCCGAGCGACGTCCTCGAGCTCAGGAAGGAGCACCTGGCGCCGCTCCTGGCCGAGACGCCGCACCTGATGCACGCCTTCGAGGCGTCGGCCCGCCGCGGCCAGGCCCTGTTCGATCGCCGGGTCGCCGCCAGCGTCGGCGCCGAGACCGTGCCGCCCGGGCAGCTCCTGGCCCGGATCCGGGATTATTTCCGGGTGCATCATGTCCGGCCCGGGCCGGATGCGCACGCTGCGCGCCGCCACCCCGCGGCCCAGGCGAATTCGCCGCCCGGCGGCGATTGACGGCGCAGGCCCGCTCGCTATAGTCCGCGCGCGCTGCCCCTATGGCGGAACTGGTAGACGCGTCCGACTCAAAATCGGATTCCGCAAGGAGTGCTGGTTCGATTCCGGCTAGGGGCACCAACACGCGGCGCAGCGCTCGCCGAGCCTTGCTTCTTCAAGCCTTGAACTGACGCAGGCGGGGGTCGTCGCTCCTGGCGATGTTCTCCGCCTCGCCCTCGAAGGTCACGCCCAGCGTGTCGCCCTTGCGCCAGGCGACATGCGCCCTGTGCATCATGCGATTGGTCATCATCACCAGATAGAATTCGTTCGGGATCTCGTTGGCGCCCGTCACCGTGACGCGGGCGCCGCTGGCGGAGATGTCGCGGACCGTGCAATCCCGGGCGAAGATGAAGTCGCCGAAGGTGATCTTGGCGCTCTTCATCACGCGTTGCCGCGGCGCTGTGCGGCGATCGTCGGGAGAAGCATCGGGGGCCGTGGTGCTCATGCCCACAGCATCGCATGGGACCTCCTAAGAAACTGCGAATGACGCGCGTCATCGCACGACGCCCGCTGCGGCCGGCGTTCACGCCGTCTTGAGGGAGCCTCTCCGCTCCGTGACTCGCCTCCCATGGCGACACCGGCTATTGCTGTGGCGAAAGGCCGCGTCGGATGCGGAGCGGGTCAGCGCTGCGTTCCGGGGCCTGGATCTTGGATATGGGGGATGTTTCGAACCGGCCCTGGCTGGGGTCGGCAACCCGAACTCGTACCGGACCACGCCCATGCGCCGCCTCGCCGTCTCGCTCGTCTTCATCGCCGCAGCCGGCGTGGCCGTGGCGCAGCCGCGCGCCGTCGTCGAGCTGTTCACCAGCCAGGGCTGCTCATCCTGCCCGCCGGCCGACCGGCTGGTGACCGAGCTCGCCAGGGATCCGAGCCTGCTCGCCCTCTCCCTGCCGGTCGATTACTGGGACTATCTCGGCTGGAAGGACACGTTGGCGCGCCACGATTTCAGCATGCGCCAGCACGCCTATGCCGAAGGCCGCGGCGACCGCGACATCTACACGCCCCAGGTCGTGGTCAACGGCCTGGTGCACGGCGTCGGCTCGGACCGCGCCCTGGTCGAGAAGGCGATCGTCGACACCGCCAAGGGGCAGCTCCTGCCCGTTCCCGTCTCGATCGTGGCGGGACCGAACAACGAGTACCATATCTCGGTCGGCGCCGGCAGCGGCTCCGGCGAGGTCCTGGTCGCCCCGCTCGAGACCAGCGCCCGCGTCATCATCGAGCGCGGCGAGAACAGCGGCACCACCGCGACCTACACCAACGTGGTGCGCGCCATGCGCAAGGTCGCCGACTATTCCGGCGCTCCGATGACCCTCACGCTCGCCCGCAGCGCCGTGACCACCCCGAACGCCGACGCCTTCGCCGTCCTGGTCCAGAAGACGGAGAAGGGTTGCCCCAACGCCATTCTCGGCGCCGCGCTGGAGCGCTCCGTCGCGATGCGGTGAAGGCCCGGCCGTTTCCCCGGCATCGGTGCAGCCAAACCCGGCCCTCGATGGGCCGACGGGCGCTTTGACGCGCGACGACGCGACGTATAAACGTTTAACTCGACCTTCCCGGGAGCGTCCGCGACACCGATGGCAACCATACGCGACGTCGCCGAGAAGGCTGGTGTGTCCGTCGCGACCGTCTCGCATGTGGTGAATGGGTCTCGCCGCGTCTCGCCGGAGGTGAAGGCGCGGGTGCTCAAGGCGATCGCCGCGCTGAAATATCGCCGCGACGGCATCGCGCGCAGCCTGCGCATGAGCCAGACCCGCACCATCGGGCTGATGATCTCCGACATCTCCAACCCGTTCTTCGCCGATTTCGTGCGGGGCATCGAGGATGCCGTGCATGCGCGCGATCCCAACTACAACCTGATCCTGTGCAACTCGGAGGAGCAGGAGGACAAGGAGCGGCGCCTGTTCGACGTGGTGCTGGAGAAGCGCGTCGACGGCATCGTCATCGTGCCGGCGGGCGGCAATCGCGACTATCTCAACGACCTGATCGGCACCGGCCTGCCCGTGGTCTTCGCCGATCGCTTCCTGCCGGGGCTGGATGCCGACGCGGTGATCGTCGACAACCGCGACGCCTCCTTCCGGCTGGTCACGCACCTCGTCCGCCTCGGGCACCGGCGCATCGCGGCGCTGAACGCCCATCTCGCCGCCACCTCGATCCGCGAGCGCATCGAGGGCTACCGCGACGCGCTGGAGGCGGCGGGCATCCCCTTCGACGAGAGGCTCGTCGTCACCAGCCGCTCGCGCATCGAGGATGCCGTGGTCGCCGGCAGCGAGGTCCTCGACCTCAGGCCGGCTCCGACGGCCGCGTTCTGCACCAACAACTTCATGACGCTCGGCCTGATCCGGGCGCTGTCCGACCGGGGGCTGCGCTGCCCGGAGGACATGGCCGTCATCGGCTTCGACGACTTCCCCTGGGCTTCGACCTTCCGGCCCCGGCTCACCGTGGTCTCGCAGCCGAGCTACGCCCTCGGCCAGGAGGCGGCCAACCTGCTGTTCGACCGCCTGCTCAAGAAGCGCACCGGCCCGCCGGTGCGGCTGACGCTGGGAACCAGCCTGATCATCCGCGAATCCTGCGGCGCGCACGCCCGCGTCCCGGCCTGACCGGCAGGGCCGATCACGCGGGGGACGCGATGACCGGCAAGCCGATCACGCGGCGATGATCGACTTTGTCGATCACACTGGAGACGCGATGATCGATGAGATCGATCACGCGGGGGACGCGATGCTCGACTTTGTCGATCACGCGGCGATGACCGGCTCCGCCGGTCACGCGGGGGTGCCCAGCCGCGTGCCGTGGTGGCGCAGCCGATCCTGGACGAAGGCGACCGGCACCTCGGCGGTGCCGACGCCCCGGCCGGCGCTGAAGGCGGCGGCGATGGCCGCCGCCTCGCCGGTCATGGCGCAGGCCGGCACGTTGCGGGTCGAGCCGAAGGCGACCTCGTCGACCGAGATGCAGCGTCCCGCCATATAGAGGCCGCCGATCCGTTCGGGCACGAGGCAGCGGAAGGGGATGCCATAGCCTTCGCCGACATTGTCCATGATGGCCCGGTCCCCGCCCGGCTCGTGCACGTCGACCGGCGAGTTGCACAGGCCGATCGCGTCGGGGAAGCGGGCCTGGCCGCGCACGTCGGCCTCGCTCAGCACGTAGCGCCCGCGGATGCGCCGCGTCTCGCGGATGCCGAGCTTGGGCGCGACTTCCAGGAAGATCGCCGCCTCGAAGCCGCGGACATAGCGCTTGAGGAAGTCGAAGGCGCAATAGGCCTGCTTGCGGATCTCGATCTCGGCGCGGCTGAGCACGCGGTCGTCGAGGCCGTTGCCATGGAAGCGCGTGACGTTGACGCTGACCTCGCCGGGGATCAGGCCGGTCTTCAGGGTCATGTGGTTCTTGGGCACGATCCAGTCGAAGCCCTCGGCCTTGGCCCGCTCGATGCGGCGGGTGAAGCCGGTGGCGAGCACGGCCATCACATAGTCCTCGTTGCGGCCGCCCGCCTCCGGCGGATGCACCAGCTCCCACATGTCGTCGGCGCTTTCGCGGCAGTCGGCGACCAGGGCCGGGACGTCGACGTTGAGGACGCGGAAATAGGAGGTGATCGGCTGGGTCAGCCCGTCGGCCGGCCGCCCGAGCATGAACTCGGCGCCGGCGAGCGCGGCCACGTCGCCGTCGCCGGAGGCGTCGACGAAGGCCTTGGCGAGAACGAGCCTCGTGCCGGACTTGGTGCGGACCGCAAGCCCCTCCAGCCGGTCCCCGGCCATCACGGCCTCGACCGCCTGGGCCCGCAGCAGCACCTCGACGCCCGCCTCCTCGACCAGCTCGATGATGACGCGCTGCATCACCTCCGCGTCGAAGGCGCCGGTATAGGAGCCCCAATAGGAGGTCCGCACCGCGGCGTCGGCGCCCTTGTAGGCGACGCAGCGCTCGATCATCTCCTGGAAGACGCCGCCGTTGATCAGTCCGGTCGGCTTGGTCAGCCGCCCGCCGGTGACGAGGCCGCCGAGCACGCCGCTGCCCTCGATCAGCAGGGTGCGGGCGCCTTCGCGCGCCGCCCGCACCGCGGTCACCGTCCCGGCGGCGCCGGCACCGACCACGACGACGTCATAGGTTCCGAAGAGGTCCATCTGCTGCTCCCCGGCGGCTCGGCCGCCATATGCGATTGCCCAGCGGCGGCTCGGCCGCCGCGTGCGATAAGGGGCGGCGGCTCGGCCGCCGCATGCGGTGTGAGGCGGCGGCTCAGCCGCCAAATTCGATGATGCTGAGGCCGGCATTGTAGTCGGTGGCGTAGATCAGGCCCGCGGCGTCGACGAAGACGTCGCAGCTCTGGATCACCCGCGCCTTGCCGGGACGCGGGTCGACCATGGCCCGCGGCGCCGCCGGCACCAGCGCCCCCGTCTCCACCGGCCGGAAGGGATCGGTGATGTCGAAGGCGCGCACGCCGGCGTTCTGGTAGGTGGCGAAGATCAGGGTGTCGCTGACGAAGCTGCCCGGCCGGTTCTCGTGGATGTTGTGCGGCCCGAAATGGCCGCCGAGCGCCGCATAGTCGCGCTCGGCCGGCGTCGGAAAGGTCGAGATGCCGACCGGGTTGGTCCTGTCGCGGATGTCGAACAGCCAGGTCAGTTTCAGCCCGTCCTCCTGGTGGTCGAGCACCGCCTCGTCGAGCACGACTAGGAGGTCGCGCCGGGGCAGCGGCAGGCAGTTGTGCGTGCCGCCGCCGAAGGGCGGCGACCAGTTGCGGTGCGCCAGCGTCCTGGGCGCGGCCCGGTCGGCGATGTCGAGCACCACCAGCCCGGCATCGCGCCAGGCGGCATAGGCCGTGTCGCCGTCGACGATGGCGTGGTGCAGCCCATATTTGCGGTTCGCCGGCCAGGACGGCGTCTCCCCGGCTGCCGCGTTCATGCCGGGCAGCCAGTAGCGCCCGACCTCGCACGGGCGGGTCGGGTCCGCCATGTCGACGGTCATGAAGATGAAGTCGGTGAAGCCGTCGAGCAGGGCGGAGACGTAGGCCCAGCGCCCGCCGGTCCACCAGATGCGGTGGATGCCGCCCGAGACCTCCATGAAGCCGATGCGGCGCGGCCGGTCCGGCACGGATATGTCGTAGACCGCCAGGCCCGCGGTCCAGGTCCGGCCGGAGAAGTCGTTGGCGGCGGCGGTCAGCGCCGAGCCCGCGGCGGCGCGGTAATAGCTCTTCTCGTCGGCGAAGGCCTGGTCGGCGAAGACGTCCTTGCCGTTGATGACGAGGAGCAGGTCGTCATGGGCCTGCAGGTGGACGTTCCAGGTCTCGGGCGGCGCCGGCACGTGGGCGACGGGTCTCGGCCGCGCCGGGTCGCGCACGTCCACGACACTGAAGCCTCCGGAAAAGATGTGGCCGACGTAGGCATGGCCGCGATGCACCATCACCTGCACGCCGTCGGGCCGGCCGCCCTGGTCGCTGTGCCCGACGATGCGCATGTTGCGCGCGAGGTCCGGCGGGGGAAGATCGTCTCGGCTCATGGCGGTGCGGGCCCGTTCGTCGTCGTCGGGGGACAAGCGAGGTCGTCCGCATGGCCGGCATAGCCGAGGCTCGGCCTCGGCGTCTTGCGAAGGACGGCGATCGAAGATCGCCCATGCCCGGCCATGACGACCGAAAGCGCAGCGCCCTCATCGACAGACGCTCGCCTGGAGGAAGGGAACTCGCGCCGCGGGAGGAGACCGGCGGCGCGAGCCGTTGGGAGCGCGTCAGGCCTTGACGCGGTTGCCCCAATTGTTCTGGTCGTCGACGTTCTCCTTGTAGATCATCACCGGCTGGATCAGCGTCTTCTTCTCGAAGGGCTTGCCGGCGAGATGGGCCTCCATGCTGCCGACGATCGACTCGGCCATGGAGAAGGGGTTCTGCCCGACATCGGCGTCCTGGATGCCGTCGCGGATGCGCTGCAGGCCGAGCGGCGTGCCGTCGAAGCCGACGATCGGGATATGGCCGTCCTCGCCCGCCTTCTTCAGGCGGTTGATCTGGCGCAGCGCCGAGACCACGCCGCGGATCATCTCGTCGTTATGGGCCCAGATGCCGGCGACGTTGGGATCGCGGGTGAAGGCGTCGACCACCAGGGTCTGGGCATTGTCGGCCGTCCACTCGCATTTCAGCGTGTCGATCTTCATGCCGGGATACTTGGCCTCGGCCTGCTCGTGGAAGCCCTTGAAGCGCAGGTTGGACTGGCCCGAGCCGATCGCGCCGCGGCATTCCAGCACCAGGCCCTTGCCGCCGATCAGCTTGGCCATGGCGTCGGCGCCGGCGCGCCCGCCCGCCTCGTCGTCGAAGGTGTTGTAGGCGACCCAGTCGCCCTCCGGCGGCAGGTTCTCCAGGAGGAAGAGCGGGATGTTGGACTGGTTGGCCTTGCGCACGCCGCCCTGCAGCAGCTTGGCGTCGACCGGGTTGAGCAGGATCAGGTCGGGCTGCTTGGAGACCACGTCGAGCAGCTGGGTCGTCTGGGTCGAGGGATCGCCCTTGCCGTCGAGCACCGAGATGCTCATGCCCTTCTCGGCGGCGAGCTCCTTGACGCGGCCGACCAGCGTCACCTGGTACTCGTATTGCAGGCCGAAGGCGATGTAGGCGAGGCGCTTGCCCGCCAGGGGACCGTCGGCCGCCCGGGCCGGGCGGGCAAGCCCCAGGCCCGCCGCCAGCGCGAGGGCCGAGCCGCCGAGGAGGACGCCGCGGCGGGATGGGCGGTGCGTGTCGTTGCTGTCCATGGTCACGTTCCTTCCGATGATGATGCAAGGCTCTGTTGCAAGGCTTCTTGGGACCGCTCGGCGCGAGCGGCATCGTTCCTCCCGGCAGGCCGGCGCCTGGACGGGGAGCGGCGGGACCGCGGGTGCGGCCTATTTCGGCTTCTCGGCTTTCGCCTCCTTGGCGGCGATGACCCGCCGGCGCAGGCCGGCCTCGAGATAGCTGCGGCGATAGACGTCGAGGGCGGCGGCCGCGGCGATGACCAGGCCGCTCACCACGGAATCGTAGTTCGGCGGCACGTCGAGCAGGTTGACCGCGTTCTGCACCAGGCCGAGCAGCAGCACGCCGAGCAGCATGCCGCCCATGTTGCCTTCGCCGCCGAACAGGCTGACGCCGCCGATCACCACCGCGGCGATCACGGCGAGCTCCATGCCCTGGGCGGCCGTGGCCGCGCCGGCCTCGAAGCGGGCGGTGATCAGCAGGCCGGCGATCCCGGCCATCAGCCCGGAGATGACATAGGTGGCGATGATCACGCGGTCGGTGCGGATGCCGGCGAGCCGGGCGGCCAGCGCATTGCCGCCCGTGGCGTAGACGGATCGCCCGAAGCGGGTGCGCGACAGCACGAACTGGGCGATGGCGGCGAGCGCCAGGGTCAGCACGATCACGGCCGGCACGCCGAGGATGCGCGCGTCCTGCAGGTCGACGAAGATATCGGGCACCGGGGCGATGTTCTGCCCGCCGGAGAAGATATAGGCGAGGCCGCGGCCGATGCTCATGGTGGCGAGCGTCGCGATCAGGGCCGGAATGCGCAGCTTGGTCACCGCCAGGCCGTTGGCCAGCCCGAACAGCGCGCCCGTGCCGAGCGCGGCGAGGATCGCCAGGCCGGGCGACCAGCCGTTGAACTCGACCAGGCCGACGCTCAGCACCGAGGAGAGCACCAGCACCGAGGCGACCGAGAGGTCGATCCCGGCAACGAGGATGACGAAGGTCTGCCCGATGGCGACGACGGCGATGATGGTGGCCGACTGCAGCACGTTCTCCAGGTTGCGCGTCGTGGCGAACACCGGGCTCGCCACGGTCATCACCAGGCAGCCGAGCAGGATGACGGCGAGCAGGCCGATGCCCTGCACCAGGTCGAGGAAGGAGATGTTGGCGCCGAACCGCGACGCCGGCCGCGCGCGGTTCGCGAAGGACGCGCCGAGGGAGTGTTGATCCATCGCCATATATCCGTTCCCTTGTCCGTTCCCCTGTGCGGCATCTCGGCCGTGCGCGGGCCGGACATCCTGCAAATGCCAAAGTCGCTGCGGCGCCAGCGTCCGCGTTCCGTGTCCGAGCCCGCCTAGCCGCTGGTCGCGCGGCTCATGATCGCCTCGCTCGTCGCCTCCGCCCGGGGCATGTCGCCCACCAGCCGGCCGGCGCGCATGACCAGCACGCGGTCGCTGAGGGCGAGGATCTCCGGCAGCTCCGAAGAGATCAGCAGGATGGCCATGCCCTCGCCGGCGAGGCGCAGCACCAGCTCGCTGATCTCGGCCTTGGCGCCGACGTCGACGCCCTTGGTCGGCTCGTCCAGGATCAGGAGCCGGGGGCGGCGCGCCAGCCAGCGCGCCAGCACCACTTTCTGCTGGTTGCCGCCCGAGAGCGTCGAGACGCGGACCTTGGCCGAGGGCATCTTGATGGCCAGGGCCTTGGCCTCGCGCGCCACGATCGCCTTCTCCGCGGCGAAGGACAGGAGGCCTGCCGGCGAGATCCGGTCCAGGAGGCCGATGGTGATGTTGGTCGAGACGCTGAGCAGGCTGATCAGGGCCTGGGCGCGGCGATCCTCGGGCACCAGGCCGATGCCCGCCGCGATCGCGGCCTGCGGGTCGCGCGGGCGCACCGGGCGCCCACCGATGCGCACGCTGCCCTGCTCGTAGGAGTCGATGCCGAAGATGCAGGCGGCGAGCTCGCTGCGCCCGGCGCCGACCAGGCCGGAGAGCCCGACGATCTCGCCGGCCCGCACCTGGAAATCGATGTCGGACAGCACCCCGCGCCGCGTCAGGCCGCTCACCTCGAGCACCACGTCGCCGATCGGTCGCGGCGCCGCCACGGTCTCGCGCACCTGCCGCCCGACCATCATGCGGATCACCGCGTCGTGGTCGAGCTCGGCGGCGGGGCGCGAGCCGACGAGGCGCCCGTCGCGCAGCACGGTGATCCGGTCGGCGATCCGGAACACCTCCTCCAGCCAATGCGACACGAAGACGATGCCGAGGCCCTTGGCCTTGAGGTCCCGCACGATCTCGAAGAGCCGGTCGATCTCCGGCGGGGAGAGCGAGGTGGTCGGCTCGTCCATGATCAGGATGCGGGAATCCTCGGCGAGCGCCCGGGCGATCTCGACGAGCTGCCCGTCCGCCGGCGACAGGCGCCGGGCCAGGGTGTTCGGCGCGATGTGCGGCGCGACCAGGGCCAGGGCCGCGGCCGCGCGCTCGCGCAGGGCATCGACCGCGATGAGGCCGAGCCGCGTCGGCCAGCGGCCGAGCACGATGTTCTCGGCCACCGTCATGTTCGGCACGAGGTGATGATCCTGGTGGATGGTGGCGACGCCCGCCCGATGCGCCGCCGCCGGGTTGGCGGCGAGAGGGATCCCTTCGACGGTGAGCTCGCCGCCGTCCGGGGCATGGAAGCCGGCCATCAGCTTGATCAGCGTCGACTTGCCAGCGCCGTTCTCGCCCAGCAGCGCATTCACCTCGCCCGGCCGCACCTCGAAGTCGACGTCGGCGAGCGCCAGCACGCCGGGGAAGGACTTGGTGATGCCGCGCGCGACCAGGACCGGTGCGCCCGCGGCATTGCGTCCGGCACTCCTGGCCTGTTCCGTCGAATCCGGCACCACGTCCTCCCCTTGGGCGTTAAACGTTTACGTCGTCATTGTTGGTCGAAACTGAAGACCCATTCGCGTCGATTGTCAATAGTATTATTTCTAAATTTACTTCAGTTCTGGCTGCATAGAGCAGGAAATAGTGATCACCGAGCGTCGATGTTGCTTTGCCAGTACGGATGGAGACTGAGATTCTTTCGGTCTTCGCCTTGGTCGTGCGCGATCTTCGTCTCCGGCTAAAGTTGCGTTGCGAGGCTGTGGGCCTCGGCGATGTTGCTCTCGATCAGCCGCGGCGCGACGCAATCGCCGACCCGTTCGATCCGCACGCCCCGCAGCTCCGGCGCCTCGCGGCAGCGGTGATAGAGATCCTCGCGCGAGCGGCGCCCCAGGACGGCCACCACCCAGTCGAGCCCCTCGATCCAGCTTTCCGCGCCGGGATGGAGCATGTATCCGTCCCACCCCGATGTGGCATCCGCCGCGAAGACCGAGGCGACGCGGACGCGGCCCGGCTCGATCGCGACCAGCGCCGTCTCGGGACGGATGGCGATGCGCTTGACCGCCGCGCGCCGGTAGAACAGCGTGCGGGTGCCGCCTTCGAGGTCGGAGCCGACCGCGTGGCGCGGCGTGACGATCTCCACCCGGCAGCCGCGGTCGGCGAGGTATTCGGCTGTGCCCGCCGCCTCCCAGCGGCCGTTCACGTCGATGACCAGGACGCGGCCCTGGAGCTGGACCTCGCCGCGGAGCACCTGGTCGCCGGAGACGACGAAGGGCAGGTCGAGCCCGGGGATGGCCGGCACGACCTGGCGTCCGAGGTCGCGCGCCAGCCGCACGTCGGCGGCCGGCCGGGCATTGCTGTCGGGCAGGTTCGGCTCGGAGCCGGTGGCCACCACCAGCACGTCGGGCGCCAGCGCGGCGATCGCGGCCGGCGAGCCCTCGGCGCGCAGCCGGATGTCGACGCCGAGATCGCGGATCGCCGCCTCGAGATAGTCGGCGACGCCGGCAATGGCCTGGTGCTCGGGCTGGCGCGCCGCCTGGCGGACCTGGCCGCCGAGCTCGCCGGCCCGTTCGAGCAAGGTGACGGCGTGGCCGCGTCGCCTGGCGATTTCCGCCACCTTCATCCCCGCCGGCCCGCCGCCGACCACCACCACGCGCCGCGCCCGGTCGACCGGCGGCAGCACCCGCTCGCTGACCTCGCGCTCCCGGCCGGCCGCCGGATTGTGGATGCAGCGCACCTGCTTCTCCTGGCCGACCTGGTAGATGCAGGCGTCGTTGCAGGCGATGCACGGCCGCACCAGGTGGCTGCGCCCGCTGCGCAGCTTGTTCGGCGTTTCCGGATCGGCGATGAGCTGGCGGGCGAAGCCGATCAGGTCCGCCTCGCCGGCTGCCAGCATCTCTTCGCCCAGCTCGGGCGGGCTGATCCGGCCGAAGGCCACCACCGGCAGCCGCGTCTGGCGCTTGAGCGCCGCGTTGAGCTCGCGGAACGTGCCGGCCGCCACGCCTGCCGGCGGGATCTCCATCCAGTAGCTGGAG
Source organism: Labrys wisconsinensis (assembly GCF_030814995.1). Lineage (GTDB taxonomy): Bacteria > Pseudomonadota > Alphaproteobacteria > Rhizobiales > Labraceae > Labrys > Labrys wisconsinensis. The sequence goes on from NZ_JAUSVX010000035.1 coordinate 12,907, forward strand.
AAGGAGCCCGCATCGGCGTTGAAATAGTCGACGCAGCCGGTCGCCTCCAGCGCCTCGGCCAGGCGCAGGCCGTAGTCGAGTCCGTAGCCGAAGGGCGTGAACTCGTGCAGGCAGATCCGCACCCCGACCGGGAAGTCCGCCGCCGTCGCCGCCTTGATCGCCTGCAGCACCTCCACCGAGAGCCGCACCCGGTTCTCGAACGAGCCGCCATAGCGGTCGGTGCGGTGGTTGAAGAAGGGCGAGGCGAAGGAGCGCAGCAGGCCGTCATGGGCGACCTTGATCTCGACGCCGTCGAAGCCGCCCTCGCGGGCGTTGCGGGCGCTGACGGCGAAGCCCTCGATCGTCGCGGCGATGTCGTCGAGGTCCATCGCCTTGGTGGAGAAGTTGCTGGAGGGCTCGGGCATCTGCGTCGGCGCCCAGAGGAGGTGCGGCGGATTCTCCAGCGAGGTGTGGCCGCCATGGGTGAGCTGGCCGATCAGCCTGGCGCCGTGCCGATGCACTGCCTCCGCCAGGCGGCGGTAGCGCGGGATCGTCGCCGGATCCCAGGCGCTGACGAAGCGGCGCGACATCTTGCCGGAGGGGTGCACGGCCTGGCTTTCGAACACGATCAGGCCGACGCCGCCGCGGGCGCGCTCCTCGTGATAGGCGACATGGGCGTCGGAGACCATGCCGTCGCGCCCGCCGAGGGCGGTGAAATGCGGCTGGAACACCAGGCGGTTGCGCAGCTCCAGGCCGCGGATGCGGAGCGGGCTGAACATCAGCGGCAGGGCCGGATGCGGCTCCTCCGGCGGCCTGCCGTGGCGCTCTTCCAGATCCGGGACGGACAAGGGCATGGTTCGGTTCCGTCGTTGCGCGGCCGCGGGCCGGCGCGATGCGCCCGGCCTCGTCGCTGCCGAAGGGACAGGCGTCGTCGGTCAGCGCGGCGCGATGGCGACCCGCGCGCCGTCCGCCGCCGAGCGTGCCACGGCGTCGAGCACCCGCATGTTCGCCACGGCGTCCGCGGGGGCATAGGGCACCGGCCGGCCGGCGATCACCGCCTCGGCGAAGGCCTCGGCCATCAGCCGGTACTGGTTCACCGGCGCGAAGACCTCCTCGCGCCGCCGCCCGTCGGTGTCGACGAGCACGACCAGGCCCTCCGGAGCGCGCGTGTCCATGCCCGGGATGATGGCGCGGGGCACCTCGATCGTGCCCTTGGTGCCGACGATGGTGCAGGTGCCCTGGCCGCCGGCCCTGAAGGAGCAGGTCATGGCGCCGAGCCGGCCGCCGCCATAGCCCAGGATCGCCGCCGCGGATACGTCGACCCCGAAGCTCGGGTCGATGTCGAGCCAGCCCTGCACGGTCTCAGGCTCCTCCCCGAAGATGCGGCGGACGATGCTGGCGGTGTAGCAGCCCATGTCGAGCAGGGCGCCGCCGCCGATGGCCGGGTCGAAGCGGACGTTGCGGGGGTCCGGCGGGTCCATCAGGTGGACGGAGAGATGCGCGCGCACCTCGCGCACCTCGCCCACCGCCCCGGACCGGACGAGCTCGAGCACCCGCACGTTCTGGGGGTGGAAGCGATACATGAAGCCTTCCATCAGCGGCACGCCGCGCGCGGCGAAGACGTCGGCGACGCGCTGGGCCTCGGCCGCGTCCATGGCCAGCGGCTTCTCGCACAGCACCGCCTTGCCCGCCTCGGCGGAGCGGATCGCCCATTGCGCATGGGCGCCGTTCGGCAGCGGAATGTAGACCGCGTCGATGCCGGGATCGGCGACCAGGGCCTCGTAGCCGTCCACGGCGCGGGGAATGTCGAGGTCGCGGGCGAAGGCCCGGGTCCGCTCCGGGTCGCGGCCGGCGACGGCGACCACCTCGCCGTTGGACGAGCCGCGGATCGCCGGGATCACCTGGCCGCGGGCGATGCCCGCCGTGCCCAGCACGCCCCACCTCAGACGCTTCGTCATCGCCGCCTCCCCGGGGGCGCCGTCGGGCGACATGCAGCCCGGGGCACCCTTCATTGTCGATCGTTGTTAATCGTTTAACAGTCGGGCAGCTTAGTCAGGTCGAACGGGCTGTCAAGACCGTTCCGGCGCATGCCGGCGACACCATGTCGTGATCGCGACAATCGGGCTGATCGAACGGGGCGGACAGGGCGCCGGGAGCGCGTCGACGCCGGGCGGCGCATGCGCATGGCGCCCCGGTCGCCGGCCTGCGCCGCGCCTCGGCCGACAAAATCGTTGACAGGGGGCCTTGCGCGTTTAAACGTTTACGTGGAACGGTGGCCGACAGCAGCCACCGCGGGGCCGGCATGCCGGCGGGAGGACGGACGTGAAATACGCCTTCAACACCTGGGCCTATGGCAGCTTTCCCAGCTGGCTGCCCTCCTATCCCCTGGACGAGGTGGTGCGGCGCCTCGCCCGCATCGGCTATGACGGCATCGAGATCGGCTGCGCCGCCCCCCATGCCTGGCCGGCCTATCTGCCGGCCGCCCGGAGGGCCGAGCTGCGCCGCCTGATGCAGGGCGAGGGCCTGCCGGCGGTCAGCCTGCTGCCGGCTCCCGGCGGCGGTCCCGGCTTCAACGCCGCCTCGCCCGTGGCCGAGGAGCGGCAGGGCACCGTCGCCCATTACAAGGAGGTGGTGGACCTTGCCGCCGATCTCGGCGCCGGCATCGTGCTCTACATCGCCGGCTGGCAGGTGTTCGGCACCGGCCGGCGCGATGCCTGGGCCTGGAGCACGCAGGCCCTCACCGAGATCGGCCGCCATGCCCGCGAGCGCGGCATCATCGTGGCGATCGAGCCGACCGCGGCCGACAGCAACCTGGTCGAGACCGCCGACGACGCCCTGGAGATGATGCGCGAGACCGGCCTGCCCAACGTCAAGGTGATGTTCGACACCTATCACGCCCTCTACCGCAACGAGGTGGCGGCCGACTATATCCGCCAGATGGGCGCAGACCTCGCCCATATCCATTTCGCCGACACCGATCGGGGCGCGCCGGGAGACGGCACGGTCGACTGGACCGGCGTGATGCAGGCGGTCAGGGATGCCGGCTTCGCCGGCCACCTCACCATGGAGATCGGCTTCCACACGCGCAAGGCCGATCCCGACCACTATGCCCGCCGGGCGCTCGCCTATTGCAAGGCGATCGAAGCGTCGCTGGGCTGAGCCGGGAGGGCGCACCGATGAGCGATCCCTCCAACCTGCTCGCCACCAGGCCGGCGCTGACCCTTCCGGCGGCCCGGGCCGTCCTGGCGGCGGCGCGCGAGGCCGCGCTGCGGCATGGGCACGCCGTCTGCATCGCCGTGCTCGACGATGGCGGCCATCTCGTCTGCCTGGAGCGGCTCGACGGGACGCAGATCGGCAGCATCGAGATCGCGATCCTCAAGGCGCGGACCGCCGTCGCCTTCCGGCGCGGGACGGCCGTGTTCCAGGACGCGGTCGACGGCGGCCGCCCGACCCTGCTCTGCCTGCCGGGGGCGATCCCGCTCGACGGCGGCGTGCCGCTGGCCTGGCGGGGCGAGGTGCTGGGGGCGATCGGCGTCAGCGGCGCCGACGAGGCCGGGGACGGCGCCATCGCCCGGGCCGGGGCGGCGGTGCTGGGCTGACCGTGGCCGCACCGGCGTCCCGATTGCCGGCGCCTGCCGGCCGGGCGCGCCGGGGCTCAGCCCTTGTTGGCCTTGTGGCGCTCGATCGCCTGCAGGATCATCGCCTCGGCCTCCTTGGCATCGCCCCAGCCGGTGACCTTGACCCACTTGTTCTTCTCGAGGTCCTTGTAGTGCTCGAAGAAGTGCTCGATCTGCTGGCGGGTGATCTCCGGCAGGTCGGTGTAGTTGTGCACGTTCTCGTAGCGGCGGGTGAGGCGCGGCACCGGCACGGCGATGATCTTCTCGTCGCCGCCGCCCTCGTCCTCCATCTTGAGCACGCCGACCGGCCGCACCGCGATGACAGCGCCCGGCACGATGCCGCGCTGGTTGGCGATCAGCACGTCGATCGGGTCGCCGTCGTCGGAGAGCGTGTGCGGCACGAAGCCGTAATTGCCGGGATAGCGCATCGACGTGTAGAGGAAGCGATCGACCACCAGCGTCCCGGCCTCCTTGTCCATCTCGTACTTGATGGGTTCGCCGCCGACCGGGACCTCGACGATCACGTTGACCTCGTGCGGCGGGTTGCGGCCGATGGAAATGGCGTCGATACGCATGAAGAACCGGTCTCCTCGGATGGTCGGGCGGCGAATGCCGGCCGATCTTGGATGCCGGAACGCTTATGCGCAACCCAGCGCCGATTCAATCGGGAATGATGCCGAACGAGCCGCGTGCGCCGTTTCAGCCGGCCGCAGCCGACCATCCGAAGGCGATCTTCTGCAGCCGGGCGCTGCCGAAGCTCTCGACGGTGGTGTCCACCGGCTCGCCGCCGAGGCGGCGATAGAAGCCGCAGGCGCCTTCGTTGTCGGCCAGCGCCCAGACCAGGATGCTCTTCACCGCATGGCCGGCGAGGTCGCGCCTGACCGCCGAGAACAGGCGTCGGCCGAAGCCCAGGCCCTGATATTCCGGCCGGAGATAGAGCTCGAAGATCTCGCCCTGGAAGGGCAGGCCGAGCGCCCGGTTGCGGCCATAGGTGGCATAGCCGGCGACGACGCCGCCGAAGGCCAGCACGACGATGCGGGTCTTGCGGTCGATGGCGTTCTTCCACCATTTGGCGCCGCGGCGCTCGACCATGCGCTCCAGCTCCGGGCCGGGGATCAGCCCGCGATAGGCGTTGCGCCACGCGAGGTCGTGGACCTCGGCGATGGCGCTGGCATCGTCCGGACGAGCGAGGCGGATCTCGATGGCGTCGGTGTTCATGGGGGTAGGATAAGCGGCCAGTGCCGCGCCCCGCAAGAGTGTCGGTCCCATGTCCGCATGATTTGATCGCCGCACCCCGAGAGGCTACATCGCCGGTGACGAGCGAGGATCCGATGCACGACACCATTGCCGGTTCCGGCGCCAAGCCGGTCGACCACCCGCCCCTGCGCGCCGGGCGGATCGGCGTGCTCCTGGTCAATCTCGGCACGCCCGACGGCACGACCTACTGGCCGATGCGCCGCTATCTCAAGGAGTTCCTGTCGGACCGGCGCGTCATCGAGGTGCCGCGCCTGTTGTGGTGGCCGCTGCTCAACCTGATCATCCTGTCGACCCGCCCCTCGAAGAGCGGCGCCAAATATGCCTCGATCTGGAACCGGGAGAAGGATGCCTCGCCCCTCCTGGTGATCACGCAGGCCCAGACCGAGAAGCTCGCCGCGCGCCTTGCCGCCCGTTCCGACCGCCTCGTCGTCGACTTCGCCATGCGCTACGGCAATCCCGCCATCGCGCCCCGCATCGACCGGCTGCGGGCCGCGGGCTGCGACCGCATCCTGATCGTGCCGCTCTATCCGCAATATGCCGCGGCCACCACGGCCACGGTCTGCGACAAGGCCTTCGACCACCTCAAGACGCTGCGCTGGCAGCCGGCGGTGCGCATCGCGCCGCAATGGCACGAGGATCCCGTCTATATCGAGGCAGTGGCCGCCTCGGTGCGCCGCAGCCTCGCCGCCCTCGACTTCGAGCCGGAGGTGATCCTGGCCTCCTTCCACGGCGTGCCGAAATCCTATCTCCTCGCCGGCGATCCCTATTACTGCTTTGCCGTGAAGACCGGCCGGCTGCTGCGCGCGGCGCTCGGTCTCGACGAGGCCCGGCTCAGGATCACCTTCCAGTCGCGCTTCGGCAAGGAGGAGTGGCTGAAGCCCTATACCGACGAGACGGTGGCGGGCCTGGCCAAGGCCGGCACCAGGCGCCTCGCCATCGTCGCCCCCGGCTTCGTCGCCGACTGCCTGGAGACCCTGGAGGAGCTCGGCACCGAGAACCGCGAAATCTTCCAGCACCATGGCGGCGAGAAGTTCGCCTACCTCCCCTGCCTCAACGACGGCGAGGAGGGCATGGCGGTGCTCGCCCATGTGGTCGAGCGCGAGCTGATGGGCTGGATTTAGAGCCTGGGGCGATCAGTCCCCGGTGCGAGCGCGCCTGCCGCGTCCCGCCTGTCTGCCCGCGGGGTGCCGAGACGAGAGAACCGGCCCCGTCGCAGAGAACATGCAAGCGATTGCGTTCGCGTGGATGGCCGGGTCAAGCCCGGCCATGACGAAACCGTGGCGGCGAGAACGGCAACGGTCGCATCAACCGCGACCGTCATGGGCGGACTTGATCCGCCCATCCACGCGAACGCGGGAGGAGGAGAAAAAAGCGCCCGGCCCCTGCCGTTCGAACGCCCGGGTTTCGGCATACGCGCCGGCCTCGTTTGCACAGCGCCTCGCCTCCGTCCCCCGCCTATGCCGCCGCGTCGAGGAAGCGCTCGACCTCCGCCGGCGTGGTGGCGAAGGAGGTGACGAGGCGCACCAGCGCCTCGTCCTCTTCAGGCGCGTCCTCGGGAGCGAGGCTCTGGGTCGGCCATTCATAGAAGGCGGCGCCGGCCGCCTGCAGCCGGGCGATCAGCGGCCTCGGCAGCACCGGGAACACCTCGTTGGCCTGCGTCGGCCAGGGAATGCGATGGCCGGCGGTGCGCAGGCCCTCGGCCAGCCGAGCCGCCATGGCGTTGGCATGGCGGGCGAGGTCGAGCCAATGCCCGTCCTCCAGCAGCGCCAGGAACTGCGCGGAGATCAGCCGCGCCTTGGAGACGACGTGGCCGCCGCGCCGCCGGCGCCAGTCGAAGTCGCGCGCCAGCGCCGGATCGAAGAACACCACGGCCTCGGCCATCAGCGCGCCGTTCTTGGTGCCGCCGAAGGAGAGCGCGTCGACCCCGGCCTTCCAGGTGATCTCGGCCGGCGTGCATTTCAGGGCCGCCACGGCGTTGGCGAAGCGCGCCCCGTCCATGTGGACGGCGAGGCCGCGCGCCTTGGCCGCCGCGGCGAGCGCCTGCACCTCCGGCACGCTGTAGACCCCGCCGCATTCGCTCGCCTGGGTCAGCGTCAGCGCTGCCGGCGTGGGCTGGCGCGAGCCGGCGGCCGGCAGGCGGTCGAAGGCGGCCTCGATCGCCGCAATGTCGATCTTGCCGCCGACGCCCGGCATGCCGATCAGCCGCGTCCCCTGGCCGAAGAATTCCGGGGCGCCGTATTCGTCGGCGATGACATGCGCTTCCTCGTGCGCCAGCACCGCGCCGTTCGGCGGGCACAGCGCCGCCAGGGCGAGCGCGTTGGTCGCCGTGCCGGTCGGCGTCAGAAAGACCGCGACCTCGCGCTCGAACAGGGTCGACAGGCGCCGCGCCAGCGCCTGCGTCGTCTCGTCCTGGCCGTAGGCCGGGGCGATGCCCTCGGCCGCCCGCCGCAGGGCGTCGAGCACGCGCGGGCTCGCGCCGGCCCAGTTGTCGCTGGCAAAGTTCATGGGAAACCTCCGACCCGCAAAGAAACCCTTCGTCGCGGCGGATGCAAGTCATGGCTGCCCGCAAGGAGGCTCGCCATTTGACAGATGTAACGCCGGCGAGACAAAATTTCACGAAGCGAGTGGCCGGCATCGAACCGGTCCGGCATGGGAGGAGACGATGACAGGCAAGCCGTTGGTGATGATCACGGGCGCCAGTGCCGGCATCGGCAAGGCGACGGCGCAGGCTTTCTCGAAGGCGGGACACCCGCTGCTGCTGCTCGCCCGCCGCGTCGAGCTCCTGCGGGATCTCGACCTGCCGGATGCGGTCTGCGTCGCCGTCGACGTGCGCGACCGCACGGCGGTCGAAGCGGCGATCGCCGAGGGCGAGGCGGCGCACGGTCCGGTCGACTGCCAGGTCAACAATGCCGGCATCGCGCCGCTGGCCAAGCTGGAGGACCAGGATCCGGCCGAGTGGCGCGAGGTGATCGACATCAACTGCGTCGGCGTGCTCAACGGCATGCATGCGGTGATGCCGGCGATGAAGGCGCGCCGGCGCGGCACCATCGTCAACATCTCCTCGATCGCCGGCCGCAAGTCCTACCCCTATCACGACGTCTATTGCGGCACGAAGTTCTTCGTCCATGCGATCAGCGAGGGCGCGCGGCGCAACATGGCGCCCTACGACGTCCGCGTGATCGTGGTCTCGCCCGGCCTGACCGAGACCGACATTCCCGGCACCATGCTGAACGAGGAAGCGCGCGCCTTCTGGCTCTCCGGCAAGGAGAAGGTCGGCGGCGGCATCGCCGCCGAGGACGTGGCGAACACCATCCTGTTCGCTTACCAGATGCCGCAGAACGTGCTCCTGCAGGAGCTGACGATCACCCCTACGCGCCAGGACTATTGAGCGCTGCCGCGGCGGCACCTCCATCAAAATGCCCGATCCCGGGTGCATGGAGGCGACGGAGGCGCGGCAGACGCGCCGATCCGGCCTCGGGAGGAGCCGCTGCACCGCGACGTCTACGAATTGCGCAACATCGACGCCGAGCCCGTCGCCGTGCTGGCGGAGCCTTGGGTCGAGGTGTTCGTGGCGGGCCCCGGCGAGACGCTGCGCTTCGTGGCGTCCTCCGGCGTTCCCGGCGCCTTCGAGACGGAGCACCGCGGCCGGGAGATCGTGCTCCATGGCTGGCCCGGCAGCATGCTGGAAGTGTTCCGCGACGATCGCTCGGTCTATCGCAGCACCGCGCCCGTGCCGCCGCTGCCGTCCGGCATGTCCATGCGGACCTTCGTCGATCTCCTGTTCGGGCGGCGCGCGGCCGAAGCGGATCCACGGCGCCGGCGCACCCGCTGACGCGGCGCCGCGGGCGCCGGCGGCCGGCTTTGCCGCCTCATGGCCCGACATGCTTGTAGAGCGTCGTGCGCGACAGTCCGAGGCGGCGGGCGGCAGCGGTGACGTTGCCGCCCTCGGCCGCATAGGCCTGGCGGATCCGGCGGCAGCGCATCGCATCGAGGGGGCGGCCGGCGCAGCGGGCGCAGGCATCGTCGTCCTCGGCCTCGGCCGCGCCGTCGTCCAGGAGGTCGCCGTCGGCCGCGATCGCGGCCCGGCGCAGATGCGCGCCGAGCTCGCGGATATTGCCGGGCCAGGACCGGCCGCGCAGGCGCTCCATCACGTCGTCGGTGATCGCGAGGCGGGCGCCGTCCCGCGCCAGCAGGTGGTGGACCAGCGCGGCGAAGTCGCTGCGCTCGCGCAGGGGCGGCAGGGCGATGGCGAAGGCATCCAGCCGGTAGAGCAGGTCGCGGCGAAAGCGGCGTGCGGCCACGGCCTGCTCGAGGTCGGCATTGGTCGCCGACACCACCTGGACGTCGACCCGCCGCGTCTTCTGGCCGCCGACCGGCCGTATCTCCATGTCGTCGAGGAAGCGCAGCAGGGCGGCCTGGGCCGGCAGCGGGATGTCGGCCACTTCGTCGAGGAACAGCGTGCCCTTGTCGGCGAGGCCGATCAGGCCGGGGGATCCCTCGTTGCGCGCGTTGGTATAGGCGCCCCGCTCATGGCCGAAGAGCTCGGCGATGAAGAGCTGCTCGGGGACGGCGCCGCAGTTCACCGCGACGAAGGCGCCGCCGCGGCCGCTGACGGCATGGACGTGGCGGGCCATCAGCTCCTTGCCCGTGCCGGTCTCGCCGGTGATCAGCACCGCCATGCGCCGCCGGACCGCCGCGGGGAGGTCCCGCATCCCGCGCTGCAGCGCGGCGTCGCCGCAGACGAAGCCGCTCTCGGCGGGGACTGCCGCCGCCGGGAGGGCCGCCCGCGCCGCGCCGCCGCCGATCCGGCGGCCGGCCAGGAACACCGCGCTGCCGGCCCGGTCGCGCACGCGCACGGGGCCGCCATGGCGCAGGCCGTCCATGGTCGCGGCGAAGCCGGCGTCGAACAGGGCCTCGAACGCCGTGCCGGCGCCGGCCGGCAGGCCCGACAGCAGGGCCCGCCCAGGGCGGTTGAGCGAGCGCAGCCGGCCCTCCGCGTCCAGCACGAGCAGGCCGGCCGAGAGCGTGTCGAGATAGTCCGGGCGCGGATGGAAGGCGAGGACGAGGGGGCTCGAGCGGTCCTGCAGGATCAGGCCGTTCTCGATCTCGGTCGCCGCCATCCGCAGCAGGGCATGGGTGTGCTGCTGGCGAGCCTCGTTGGAGCAGGAGGCATCGAGGATGCCGGCGACCTCGCCTGCCGGGTCGAACACCGGCACGGCCAGGCAGCTGAGATGGCCGTGCGCGGCAAAGAAATGCTCGCGCCCGTAGATCGCGATCGGCGCGGCGTCCCGGATGGCGAGGCCGAGGGCGTTGGTGCCGCGCTCCTCCTCCCGCCAGACGCTGCCCGGCACGATCGAGCGGCCGGCGGCGCTTTCGGCGAAGCGATGGTCGCTGATCGTGTCCAGCACCACGCCGTCCGCATCGGCGAAGGCGATCATGAAATCCGAGCCGGCGATCTGGGCGTGCAGGAGCTGCAGCTCGGCCAGGGCGAGCCGGCGCAGCAGGCCGGCCTTCTCGCGCCTCGCCCGGACATCGTCGAAGGGAACGACCGCCCCGCGCGGGTCGTCCAGGGGGTCGAGGCCCCGCGCGACGCAGCGCGACCAGCTCTGCGCGATCGCCTCCGGCAGGGCGCCGGCGGGAAAGCGCCCGCTGCGCTCCAGCGCCGCGCGCGCCCGTTCCAGACCCGATGCCTGCAGCATCGCCATCCTCCCTGGATCTTGCTTTGCCGCCGGTGATGCAAAGGCCACGCCAGCACCGGGAAGCCGTCCAGTCGCTGGACACCGCGTCGGCGCGCCCCGTCCAGCGACTGGACGGCGCCGGAGCGGCGGGGTCCGGCAACCCCTTGAAAAGACGCGAGCCGCTTGCGTGGCACGGAAGCTGCGGTCGGGACCGGCACGACAGCGCGAAGCGCGTCGGCGCAGGAGGAAACGATGAAGGCACAGGTGCTGAAGACCTATGACGAGACGCTCACCGGCGAACGCTGGGTGGCGGAAGAGACCGTGCCCGATCCCAGGATCGCCAGGTCGACGGACGTGATCGTGCGGATCGGCGGGGCCGGCGTCTGCCGGACCGATCTCCACATCATCGAGGGCGTGTGGAAGCCGCACATGGACCCGACCGGCGACAGGCTGCTGCCCCTGATCATGGGGCACGAGAATGCCGGCTGGGTCGAGGAGGTCGGCAAGGAGGTCGAGGGCATCCGCAAGGGCGATCCGGTGATCGTGCACCCCAAGATCACCGGCGGCACCTGCCTCGCCTGCCGCCGCGGCTTCGACATGCACGGGCCAGGAAAGTTTCCGGGGCTCGATTGCAACGGCGGCTATGCCGAGTTCCTCTGCACGTCGGAGCGCAACATCGTGGCGCTGCCGCGCAGCCTGCAGCCCAAGGAGGTCGCGCCTTATGCCGATGCCGGCCTCACCGCCTATCGCGCCGCCAAGAAGGCGACGCGCCATCTCCTGCCCGGCGAAACCTGCGTGGTGATCGGCGCCGGCGGCCTCGGCCATATCGGCATCCAGTGCCTGAAGGCGATGTGCGCCGCCGACGTCATCGTCGTCGACCGGTCGGACGGCTCGCTGGCGCTGGCCAAGAAGTCCGGCGCCGACCACCTGGTCAAGGCCGACGGCAACGAGGTCGAGGCGGTGCTGGCGCTCACCGCCGGCGCCGGCGCCGAGGCGGTGATCGACTTCGTCGGCGAGAAGGGCACCACCGCCAAGGGGCTGGCGATGACGCGGCCGATGGGCAGCTACTACATCGTCGGCTATGGCGAGGACGTGCGCGTGCCGACCGTCGACATGGTCATCACCGAGAAGAACATCATCGGCAATCTCGTCGGCACCTGGGCCGAACTGACCGAGCTGATGGCCCTGGCCGACCGTGGGCTGGTGGAGCTGGCGACCGTCGAATACCCACTCTCCGACGCCAACCGCGCCCTGCACGATCTCAACGCCGGCCTGGTCCACGGCCGCGCCGTGCTGGTGCCGTGATGCGGGCGCGGAAGGCGCGTGGCGGAGGCTGAGGCCGCCAGCCCTGTCGGACGGCTGATGAGACGAAGGCCCGGCCCGGACATCATCCGCGCCGGGCCTTTCGTTTGCCGGCGGTCCACCCAATCTCCTGGCAGATGAAGAGGCGATGATCCCGATGTCGGTGACGAAAAGGCCTCGTCCGAAAGGATTTTGCTGCGTTGCATCGAGATTATCGCCGAGAAAACGTTTTGCATTGCGGCGCAATATTTTCTCAAAATGCTTCACTGTCGCAAAATGCGTGTGCGGGATCGTCGTCCGGATGCATCCGCAGGCCGGCGCTGGTGCGAATACTGGCGGAAATCCCGACCGGCGGCTCGGGTCTGGCCGGGAATGCAGTTGGCACGCCCATTGCTAAGCCTCAGGCGAGAACAACGATGACTGGTCCATCCGGGCGAGCCACGACAAGAACGAGGGGGAGGATGCCCGCCGAACGAGCCTTGTAATCGGCGCGAGGCCGATGGTTCCAGCCGGGGACGTGCTCCGGACTTTTCGGGAACCGTGCCTTGCTGCTTGCCGGGGGCTCCGACGGCTCATCCCGAGACCTTTGCCGATAGCAAGCGATCGGCCGCTCAGGCGGTCGAAAGATTGTCCGCGTCCGCGCGGCCAGGGGGCACCCGCGTGCGCCTCGGCGCCGGGCGAGCGGAATATCGATGTGGACTCCGACCCGATCAGGAGGATGGACGAGATGTCTGGAACTTTGACGCTCAACAAGATTACCGCCCAGCGTGGCATTTCCGTCGGCGAGGCGGCCAAGAAGATCGCCGATCTCGGCTGGAATCCTTCCTACGTCCAGGAAGCGATGACCTTTCCGACCGACTACAAGATCACCAAGGCCCCGAAGGATCCGATGAAGCAGGTCCTGCGGTCCTACTTCCCGATGCAGGAGGAGAAGGACAATCGCGTCTATGGCGCCCTCGACGCGGCCCTGCGCGGCGACATGTTCCGCAATGTCGAGCCGCGCTGGGTGGAGTGGATGAAGCTGTTCCTGGCAATCATCCCCTTCCCCGAGATCTCGGCGGCCCGCTCCATGGCGATGGTCGGCCGGCTCGCCCCGGGCGAGGATCTTCGCACCGGCTTCACCATGCAGATGGTCGACGAGTTCCGGCACTCGACCATCCAGATGAACCTGAAGAAATGGTACATGGAGAACTATATCGACCCGGCCGGGTTCGACATCACCGAGGAGGCGTTCGGCAAGTGCTACGCCACCACCATCGGCCGGCAGTTCGGCGAAGGCTTCATCACCGGTGACGCCATCACTTCGGCCAACATCTACCTGACCGTCGTCGCCGAGACCGCGTTCACCAACACGCTGTTCGTCGCCATGCCGTCGGAAGCCGCCCGCAACGGCGACTATGCGCTGCCCACCGTCTTCCTCTCCGTGCAGTCGGACGAGAGCCGCCATATCGGCAACGGCCATTCCATGCTGATGTCGATGCTGAAGGAGCCGGAGAACCACCTCCTGCTCGAGCGCGACCTGCGCTACGCCTTCTGGCAGAACCACGCCATCGTCGACGCCGCCATCGGCACCTTCATCGAATACGGCACCACCAACCGCGACAAGACCAAGGAGTCCTATGCGGAGATGTGGCACCGCTGGATCTTCGAGGATTACTATCGCACCTACATGCTGCCGCTGGAGAAGTACGGCATCAAGATCCATCACGACGACGTGCAGACGGCCTGGAAGCGTCTCACCGAGAAGTTCTACGTCCACAAGGTGGCGCAGTTCTTCTCCGTCGGCTGGCCCTTGAACTTCTGGCGCATCGAAGCCCAGACCGACAAGGATTTCGAGTGGTTCGAGCACAAGTATCCGGGCTGGTATGCGGAGTTCGGCGAGTACTGGAAGTGGTACGAGAAGCTCTCGAGGCCCGGCCAGACCATCATCACCTTCAACCCGGATGTCGGCTACGTCTATCCGCACCGGTGCTGGAGCTGCCTGGTGCCCTGCCTGATCCGCGAGGACATGGTGGTGGACGAGATCGACGGCCAGATCCACACCTTCGCCCATGAGCTCGATCGCTGGACGGCGGTGGAGGCCTTCGCCGGCGAATATCAGGGCCGGCCGACCCCGGCGATGGGCCGCTTCAGCGGCCGGCGCGAATGGGAGAGCTGCTACCACGACGTCGATCTCGCCGATGCCGTCACCGATCTCGGCTTCGTGCGCACCGACGGCAAGACGCTGGTGCCCCAGCCGCATCTGCGCTTCGACGACAAGGCGATGTGGACGCTCGATCACGTGCGCGGCCATACCATCAAGAGCCCGCTGACGCTTCTGCGTGAGATGACGCCGGAGGAGCGCGACGCGCACGTCGCCGAGTACCGCAAGGGCTTCACCATCAACCCCTGCAACTGACGGGGGTGCGGGGCCGGCGCGGGGCGGCCCCCCCCCCCCCCCCCCCCACCCCTCCCGCCCGTTCGGGGGGTCCCCCGCCTGGGGGCGGCCAATATCGTTCGCCGGCCTCCGGTGGGGGGCGAGGTCGCGGTCGGGG
>NZ_JAUSVX010000036.1 GCF_030814995.1 Labrys wisconsinensis
CGGGCGCTCCTGTCGCTGTCGTGGAAAACCGCTCAGGATCTCAGATCCGCAACCGCCACGCCCCATAGAATCTTGTTCCGCCCATCCACGCGAACGCAACATCAGTTTGCGTTCGCCAAGACTGCGGCTGGAGCCTTCCTCGGAACTGACAGCGATCGCGTGGATGGGCGGATCAAGTCCGCCCATGACGTCGCGCTTGAGGATGCGGTGGCGCGTATCCTGCTGCCTTGGCGCCGGGAACCGATCTTGCCATCCCGGTGCGCCTCGTTCTCACGCCGCCTGCGCGTTCGCCACGGCCTCCGGCGCCGGCCCTCCCTCGCTCGGCTCCTTGATCCGGAACCAGGCGACGTAGAGCGCGGGGAGGAACAGCAGCGTCAGCACCGTGCCGACGATGATGCCGCCCATCATGGCATAGGCCATCGGGCCCCAGAACACCTCGCGGGCGATCGGGATCAGGGCGAGGCTGGCCGCCGCGGCAGTCAGCAGGATCGGCCGCATGCGGTGCTCCGTCGCCTCGAACACCGCCTCCCAGGGCGGGCGTCCCTCCCGGCGCAGCGTGTCGATCTGCACGATCAGGATCACCGAGTTGCGGATCAGGATGCCGATCAGCGCCAGCACGCCGAGGATGGCGACGAAGCCGAGCGGGGCGCGGCTCGGCAGGAGCGCCGCCACCACGCCGATCAGCCCGAGCGGGGCGACCGCCACCACCAGGAACAGGCGCTGGAAGCTCTGCAGCTGGATCATCAGGATGGTCGCCATGGCGAACAGCATCAGGGGTGCCACGGCGGCGATCGGCCCCTGGCCCTTGGCGCTCTCCTCCACCGCGCCGCCGGTGGCGACGCCGTAGCCGGCGGGCAGGGCGGCGATGAAGCTACGGATCTCGGGCTCGAGCTGCGCCACCACGGTGGCGGGCTGGATGTCGCCAAGCACCGCCGCCTTCAGCGTCATGGTCGGCAGGCGGGAGCGCCGCCACACCGCCGGCTGCTCCAGCTCGTAGTGGAAGGTGGCGATCGCGGCGAGCGGCACCGACTTGCCGTTCTTGCCGGAGATCTGCAGGTTCTGCAGCGTGTCGATCGAGGAGCGCTCGTTCGGCACGGCCCGGCCGACCACGTCGATGAGATAGATGCTGTCGCGGATCTGCGTCAGCGTGGTGCCGCCGACGATGCCGTTGAGCGTGTTGGCGATGTCCTCGGAGGTGACGCCGAGCTGGGCCGCCTTGTCCTGCAGCACGTCGACCTTCACGACGCGGCCGGGCTCGTTCCAGTCGTAGACGAGGCTGCCGATGTTCGGGTTCTTGCCGATGATGGCGGCGAGCGCCTGTCCCCTGGCCCGCACCTCCTGGATGTCCGGCCCGCTCAGCCGGTACTGCACGGGCCGGCCGACCGGCGGGCCGATGTCGAGCAGATGCACGAAGGCGTCGGTGCCGACGAAGTCGTGCGCGGCGACGGCCTCGAGCTTGGCGCGGACGCGCTCGCGCGCCTGGAGGTCCTTGGTGACGATGACGATCTGGCCGAAGTTCGGCGAGGCCGGCTGCACGTCGAAGGACAGCATGAAGCGCACCGCGCCCTGGCCGACATAGGAGGACCAGCGCACGATGTCGGGGTCGCCGGCGAGCGCGGTCTTCTCGAAGCGGTCCATCTCGTCGCGGGTCTGGGTGATCGAGGCGTTCTGGCGCACCGTCCAGTCGACGATCACCTCGGGCCGGTCGGAGCTCGGGAAGAACTGCTGCTGGACATGGCCGAGGCCGACCAGCGAGGCGGCGAACAGGGCGAGGGTGACGGCGATGGTCGCCCATTTCCAGCGCATGCAGGCGCGCAGCAGGCGCTCGAAGCCGGCGCGGAACCAGCCCTTGCGTTCCTCGTGCTTGTGCATGCTGCGCGGCAGCAGCATGACGCCGAGCAGCGGCGCGAACAGGACCGCCACCACCCAGGAGACCAGCAGCGACACGGCGATCACCACGAACAGGGTGAAGGTGAACTCGCCGGCGGCGCTGCCGTTGAGGCCGACCGGGATGAAGCCCGACACCGTCACCAGCGTGCCGGTCAGCATGGGGAAGGCGGTGGAGGTGTAGACATAGGTCGCCGCCTTCTCCAGGCTGTCGCCGACCTCCAGCCGCGCCACCATCATCTCCACCGCGATCATGGCGTCGTCGACCAGCAGGCCGAGCGCGATGATCAGGGCGCCGAGCGAGATGCGCTGCAGCGAGATGCCGAAATATTCCATCGCCACGAAGGTGATGGCGAGCACCAGCGGGATCGACAGCGAGACCACGAAGCCGGCGCGGAAGCCGAGGCTGACGAAGCTGACGATCAGCACGATGGCGACGGCCTCGAACAGGGCGCGGGTGAAGCCGCCGACCGCCTCCTCCACGACAGCGGGCTGGTCGGAGACCAGGTGGATGCCGACGCCGATCGGCAGCTCCGCCTCGATGGTGCGCATCTCAGCGTCGAGCGCCTTGCCGAACTCGAGCAGGTTGGCGTTCGGCTTCATGCCGATGGCGAGGCCGATGGCCGGCTGGCCGGCGTAACGGAACAGGGCGTTGGGCGGGTCGACATAGCCTCGGCGGATGGTGGCCACGTCGGCGAGGCGGAAGAAGCGGTCGTTCACCCTGAGGTTGATGGCGCGCAGGCTGTCCTCGGAGGCGAACTCGCCGCTGACGCGGATGCTGATGCGCTCGCCGGCGCCCTCGATCACGCCGGAGGGGGTGATGGCGTTCTGGGCCCGGATGGTGTCGACGACCTGCTGCTGGCTCAGGCCGAGGGCGGCGAGCTGGCGGGTGGAGAATTCCAGATAGACCACCTCGTCCTGGGTGCCGACCAGGTCGACCTTGCCGACATTGGGGACGGTGAGGATTTTGGCCCGCGCCGCCTCGACATAGTCGCGCAGCTGGCGCTGGCTGAGCCCGTCGGCGGTGAAGGCGAAGACATTGCCGAAGACGTCGCCGAAATCGTCGTTGAAGGCCGGGCCGACCACGCCGCTCGGCAGGTCCGACTTGATGTCACCGATCATGTTGCGCACGCGCACCCAGGCGCCGGGCACGTCGCGAGCTTTGGTCGTGTCCTTCAGGTTGACGAAGAGCGTGGTCACGCCCGGGCGCGTCAGGCTGCGGACATAGTCGAGCTGCTCCAGCTCCTCCAGCTTCTTCTCGATGCGGTCCGTCACCTGGTTGACGGTGTCGTCCAGCGAGGCGCCGGGCCATTGGGCCTGGATCACCATGGTCTTGATGGTGAAGTTCGGATCCTCCTCGCGGCCGAGGTTGAGATAGGAGAAGGCGCCGAGCACGGAGAAGACGATCATGAAGTACCAGACGAGCGAGCGGTGCTTCAGCGCCCAGTCCGACAGGTTGAAACCCTTCACAGCATGTCTCCCTGGCCGAAGCGGACCGCCTGCCCGTCGGTGAGGCTATGGACGCCGGCGGTGACGACGCGGGCGCCGGCATCGAGCCCGCCGGCGATCTCGACCGTGCCGTCGGCGCGGCGCCCGATGCGCACCGGGACGCGCCGGACGCTCTTCCTGGCTTCGTCGACCACCCAGACGAAGGTGCTCCCGTCGCGCTCGAGGATCGCCGTCGCCGGCAGGCGGATGCTGGAGGCCAGCACCACCTTGGGCGTCGCGGTCACGGTCGTGCCGAGCCGGAAGGCCGCCGGCGGGTCGTCGAGGGCGATGCGCACGCGCCGGGTGCGGGTGGTGGCGTCGGCCTGCGGCGCGATCTCGCGCACGCGTCCGGCGGTCTCCACGCTCGGGTCGATCTGCAGCGTCACCTTGAACGCGGCGCCGGGAGGGAGCGCGGCGATCTCGTCGTCGCCGAGGTCGACCACGGCTTCGCGGACATCGGGGCGGGCGACCGAGACCACGGTCTGGCCGGCCGCGACCGTCTGGCCGACCTCGGCATCGACGGCCGTCACCACCCCGTCGCTGTCGGCATCGAGCCTGTTGTAGCCGTGCTGCTCGCGCGCCTTGGCGAGGTTGGCCTCGGCCTGCGTCACCGCGGCGGCGGCGGCCTGCTGGGCCTGCTGCGCGCTGTCGAAATCGGCCTGGGAGGCGATCTTCTGCGCCAGCAGCGTGGTCTGGCGCTGCAGCGTGGCGTCGGTATTGGCGAGCTGGGCGCGGGCATTCGAGAGAGAGGCCTCGAGCGAGCGCACGGTGAAGTCGGAGATCTGCGGATCGAGCGCCGCCAGCTGCTGGCCGGCCTTGACGAGGTCGCCGACATTGACGTCCCGGGCGATGATCCGCCCGAGCACGCGGAAGCCGAGATCGGTGTGGTAGCGCGGCTCGATCACGCCGGCATAGCCGCGCTCCCGGCCGCTCTGCGGATCGACAACCACGGACAGGACCGGACGCGGCGGCGCCGGCGGCGTGGCGCTGTCCTCGTTGCAGCCGGCGAGCAGGAGCGCCAGGGTGGCTGCGGCCGGAAAGGCGAGCACCGGTCTCATTGGGTTTCTCCCGCCGCGCCGGCGGCGACCTCGGACACGGCCTGGCCCGGCCGCAGCAGCTGCGCGCCGGCTGCGA
Source organism: Labrys wisconsinensis (assembly GCF_030814995.1). Taxonomy (GTDB): domain Bacteria; phylum Pseudomonadota; class Alphaproteobacteria; order Rhizobiales; family Labraceae; genus Labrys; species Labrys wisconsinensis. Next base: position 4,510 of record NZ_JAUSVX010000036.1, read on the forward strand.
CCACGATCTCGCCCGGCTTCAGGCCGTCGCGGACCAGGATGCGTCCCGTGGTGTAGGCGTCGATCGCCACCGGCTTCTGCGACACCGTCCTGGATGCGGGATCGACGACCCAGACCGCGGCCTGGTCGCCGAGCCGCGACAGGGCCGTCCAGGGCAGGTCGATGACGTCGCGCGGCGCAAGATGGGCGAACCCGGCCACCGCCGCGCCGAGCGTCATCTGCCGCGGCGGATTCCTGATGGCGATCTTGACCCGCACCGTGCCGTTCGCCTGGTCGAGGGACGGAGACACTTCCCGGACGGTTCCCGTGGCCTTGACCGAGGGATCGGACACCAGGGCGAGGTCGATGTCCCGGCTCGGCGGCGGCTGCGCGAGCACCGATTCGTAGACGTCGAACACCGCATCGCGATCGCCGTCCTGCGCCAGGGTGAACGCGGTCTGCGCCGGGGTGACGACCTGGCCGACCTCGATCGAGCGGGCGGTGATCACCCCCGGCGCCGGCGCCTCGAGCCGGGTGAAGGAGAGCTGGTCCTGCGCCGTGGCGAGGTTGGCCTTGGCGCTCTCCACGTTGCCCTGCGCCGTGACGAAGGTCTCCTGGGCGCTGTCGAAGGCGCGCTGGGTGGTGAAGCCCTTCTCCAGGAGCGACTTCTGGCGGCTGTAGGCGGCATCGGCCTGGCGCAGCGTCGCCTCGGCGGCCTGGAGCCCGGCCGTGGCCGAGTCGAGGTCCGCCTGCTGCTCCGGCGTGTCGATGGTGGCCAGCACCTGGCCGGCCAGGACATGGTCGCCGATGTCGACCGCGCGGGTGACGATGCGCCCGCCGGTCCGGAAGGCGAGATCGCTCTGATAGCGCGCCTGCACCTCGCCGGTCAGCGAGACCGAGGGGGCGAAGGCGGTCGTGGCGGCGACCTCGGTGAGCACGGCGAGCCGCTCCCTCTCGGGCGGCTTGGCCTCGTCGCCGCAGCCCGCGACGGCGGCCGCGATCAGCAGCGCGCCGGCCCTCGCGAGTCCGCTGGGGTGGAAAAGACGCATCGGAGTCACCAGATTGGACTGATGGGTTCAGTTTCATTTTCACCCTTGCCGAACGCCGCTCGACGAGTCAAGAGTGAACTGAACGGATCAGTTCATTTTGGAAGCGCAATGGATACCGCCTCTCCCGCGGTGCACGGCGCCGCGCCGTCCCAGCCGGCCGCCCGCAAGACCCGCAAGCTTGACCAGGTCATGGCGGCAGCGGAACGCTGCTTCCTCGGCCAGGCCTATGATTCCGTCACCATGGACGCCGTCGCCCGCGAGGCCGGCGTGTCGAAGGCGACGCTCTATGCCTATTTCCCCAGCAAGGAGACGCTGTTCTTCGCCCTGGTCGGGGACAAGTGCCGGCAGATGGAGGAGGATGTCTGGCAGGCCGCCTGCGCGCCCGAGCCGGTCGCCGACGTGCTGAAGGCGATCGCCGGCAACATCCTGAAGATCTTCGACAGCGGCGTGGGCATGGCGCTGTTCCGCATCCTGGTCGCCGAGACGCAGCGCTTTCCCGAGCTCGGCCGCAGCTTCTACGAGGCCGGGCCGAAGCGGCTGGCCGAGCGCATCGCCGCCTATCTCGCCGAGGCGCACGAACGAGGCGAGCTCGACATCGACGACCCCGAGCTGGCCGCCCGCCAGTTCCTCTGCCTGGCCCATGCCGATTTCCATCTCGACGGGCTGCTCCTGGCCGAGCCGCCGACGTCCGAGGAGCGCCAGCGCATGATCGAAAGCGGCATCGCCCTGTTCCTGGCCGGCTATGGCCGCAGGGCGCAGGCCTGAGGCGCGGCGCACCTCCTGCCGGGCATGACGAAAGGCCCATGATCACAAGCGGTTTCGCGCTTGTGCATAAGAGATCGATTCGAAGTCGTCGCCCTGTGGCAACAGTGCTTTCTCTATACACTTCGAAGACTTCGTCGTAGCACGCTCTCGGTGCCGAGGGGTTGATGTTCGCTCACTCCCTGCCGTCAAGGCCGCTCTCGGAATGGGAGCCGCTGCATGACCACTTGCTCGCTGTGGCCAATAGAGCCGCGGAATTTGCCGAGGTCTTCGGCTGGGCAGAACTCGGCCGGGCTGGCGGCTGGCTGCACGATATCGGCAAATGCTCGACCGAGTTTCAATCCCACATCTCTGTGAGCGCGGGCGATCACGGTGGACGGGGACCTGACCATTCATCCGCCGGCGCGCGCGAAGCGTTGCGACTGTTCGGCAAAGGCTTCGGCACTCTTCTCGCCTTCGTCATCGCCGGCCACCACGCCGGTCTGGCCGACGGCGATGCGCTCGAGGCGAGGCTCTCCAAGGAACCGCCCGCCTATGACGGATGGGAGGCTCACGCCGGCGCGCTGCCCGCGGCCGGTGCGCTGGCGCCAACGCGAAGGCCACTCCCGGGCAGCGAACGCGGCTTCGGCCTCGCCTTCCTCGCGCGCATGGTCTTTTCCTGTCTCGTCGACGCGGACAGGCTGGAGACGGCGGCGTTCTACGAGCGGGCGGAGGGACGAACGGTCGAGCGTGGCGGCGGCACGCCCCTGTCCGCGTTGCGCGATCGGTTGCGTGCCCACATGGCCGTCAAGCGGGAGGAGGCGCGTGCCCGGGCGTCGTCGGAAACGGAGCGGAGACTGAATGCCCTTCGCGCCGACATCCTCGACCACGCGCTGGCGCTCGCGCCTGCGGCGCCCGGCCTGTTCACGATGACGGTGCCGACCGGCGGCGGCAAGACCCTGGCATCCCTGTCGTTCGCGCTCGATCACGCCGTGCGTCATCGCCTGCGCCGGGTGGTGTATGTCATCCCGTTCGCGGGAGCGCGGATCGAAACCGGAATATGGCACGGCGCTGGACACGGCGGCAGAGCCGATCGCCGTCGCTCCCTCGCGGGAGCGCGGATCGAAACATGGGACCAAGCATGCTCTGGCCAATTTCCCTGGTCGCTCCCTCGCGGGAGCGCGGATCGAAACCAATGAGCGTTGACCTTGTACAAGGGTCGGCTCTGGTCGCTCCCTCGCGGGAGCGCGGATCGAAACCACCGCATGGAGCTCAGCATGCAGAAGCTGCAGGGGTCGCTCCCTCGCGGGAGCGCGGATCGAAACCTCCTCCGCCGGGTGAAGCCCTATGCCCACTATGGTCGCTCCCTCGCGGGAGCGCGGATCGAAACGCCAACGGGAGCAAGGAGGGCGGCGCCGAGGGCCTGTCGCTCCCTCGCGGGAGCGCGGATCGAAACTCGCCAGGCACCACCGGCCCGAACCGCGACGGCGGTCGCTCCCTCGCGGGAGCGCGGATCGAAACGTCGGACAAGCGACGTGGCGACAGATCCAAGCCCGCTTTGACGAAACCCGAAAAAATGGCTGGTGTCGCCGTCGAGCCGACTCGCTGATACCATTCGACCCGGTTTCGGATCAGGCGCTCAGGCAAGGCCCGATCGTTCGAGGATGCCGCATGCTCGCCGCCAACGATCGCCAGGACGACATCGTCACGCTCGCCCGCGCCGTCGGGCGCGTCAGCGTCGATGACCTCGCCGCCCGCTTCGAGGTCTCGCCGCAGACCATCCGCAAGGACCTCAACGACCTCTGCGAGAAGCGCATCCTCACCCGCGTCCATGGTGGGGCGATCATCGCCTCCTCGATCGAGAACGTCTCCTACGAGGCGCGCAAGCTGATCGGCGCGGAGGAGAAGCGCCGGATCGGCCGGGCCGCCGCGGCGCTGATCCCCAACAAGTCCTCGCTGTTCATCAATATCGGCACCACCACCGAGGAGGTGGCGGCCGGCCTGCACGCCCACGAGGGCCTGCTGGTCATCACCAACAATCTCAACGTCGCCACCGGACTCTACCGCAACCCGAAGATCGACGTGATCGTCGTCGGCGGGCCGGTGCGCTCGGACGGGGCGGTGATCGGCTCGGTGGCGGTCGACCTGATCCACAAGTTCAAGGTCGACACCGCCGTGATCGGCGCCTCGGCCATCGACGAGGACGGCACGCTGCTCGACTTCGACTACGAGGAGGTCAAGGTGGCGCAGGCGATCATCCAGAACGCCCGCCGGGTGATCCTGGTGGCCGACCGCCTGAAGTTCGAGCGCGCCGCGCCGATCCGCATCGCCAACCTTTCCGAGGTCGACGCCTTCGTCACCGACCGCCTGCCCAGCGAGGAGATGCGGGCGCTCTGCCAGGCGCACGGGGTGTCGGTGGTGGAGACGGCGGTGGAGGGGGTGGGGGCGAGGCGTCCGCTGGAAGACGGGTAGGGGCGTCGGCCGACGGCGCCGATGGCGACGGACGGGCGCCTCTCCTCCCGCCGGACCCTCGACGTCATGGCCGGGCTTGACCCGGCCATCCACGCGAACGCCGCCGGCGTCCGAGTAGGCACCGGGGCGCTTCTTCTTATCCACGTCGCGTTCGCGTGGATGGGCGGATCAAGTCCGCCCATGACGGTCGCGGGTGGTGTGTCCGGCGCGCTTTCTGCCGCAACCCGTCACAGCGTCCTTTACCTAAGACGTCACCCCTTCTTGGGCTTGAGCACGTTCTGCTTGGGCGGGATCACGCCCTTCTTGAAGATGAAGCAGCCGTAGAAGCGGGTCTCGCCGGTCGCGATGACGCAATAGGCCTGCTTGGCCCGCTCGTAGAAGGCCATGCGCTCGATCGAGCCCATCGGCCAGGACTTGGCCTCCGCCCGGTCGATCTCGGCCTGGACCTCGGCCTGCACCGCCGGGATTTCGCCGGGGTTGCCGACGATCTCCATGCGCATGGCGGCGTCGTCGACGAAGGTGTCGAGCGGCATCACCGACAGCACGGCGCGCGCGGCCCGGGCGGCGCTGACGCCGTCGATGCGCAAGAGGTCGCCGAGCACGGTCTGGCGGGAGACGCTCTCGGCGGGAAAATTGGTGTCGACGATCACCAGCTCGTCGCCATGGCCCATGGCCCTGAGGGCATAGAGCACGTCGGCGTTGAGCAGCGGGTCGAGTCTCTTGAGCATCGTGGGGTCTCCCTGATGGCTGGGCTGTTCTGACGGGCAGGCGAGGACGGCGGCCGCGGCGGCGAAGTCGGGATCGCCGGCGGCGCCGCGACAAGGCCACGAACATGGTGAAACTTTTGTTACTCCCCGTAGGGGATCCAGATGTTCTTCACCTGCACGGCGTGGCGCAGCAGGATCGAGCCCTCGGCCTGCGCGGGATCGCTCCAGTCGGTGGCGAGGCCGTGGTCGACCAGGGTGCGCTTGAGATTGCCGACGGAGAGGCGCTCCGCCGCGGCCGAGGCCTCCTTCGAGCCGAACACCCAGAGCGCGTCGACGTCGTCGTGCTGGGCCAGCACCTTGGCCAGGGCCTCGCGCTCGCCGGTGACGATGTTGACCACGCCGGCCGGCACGTCCGAGGTCTCCAGCACCTGGTAGAAGTCGGTGGCGGCGAGGGGATGGCGCTCGCTCGGCACCGCCACCACGCGGTTGCCCATGGCGATCAGCGGGGCCACCAGGCTGACGAAGGCGAGCAGCGGCGCCTCGTCCGGGCAGACCACGCCGACGACGCCGATGGGCTCGTGCATGGCCAGCGCCACGCCGCGCAACGGCGGGGTGTGCACCGCGCCCTCGTATTTGTCGGCCCAGGCACCGTAGGTGAACAGGCGGTCGATCGCCGCCTCGACCTCGGCCGTCGCCTTGGCCGGGGTGGCGCCGGTCATGGCGGCGATGCGGCCGGCGAGCTCGGCGGCGCGGGCCGAGAGGTTCTCGCCGAGATAATAGAGGATCTGTGCCCGGTTATGGGCGCTCGCCCGCGACCACGCCTCGGCGGCGCGCGCGGCGGCGACGGCGTTGCGGACGTCTTTCCGGTTGCCCTCGCCGACCTCGCCGACCAGCCGGCCCTTGGGCGAGAGCACCGGCCGGGAATAATTGCCGTCCGGCCGGGCCTGCTTGCCGCCGACGAACAGCTTGGCCGTGCGGTCGATCGCCGGCGAGCCGAAGTCGGCGGCGGCGGCGAGCTGCGGCAGCGGCGACGGCGCCGGGCGCGGCCTGCGCGCCGCCCAGGCCTTCGGCTTGAGATATTCGTAGGCGCCCTCGCGCCCGCCCTCGCGGCCGAAGCCGCTCTCGCGGTAACCGCCGAAGCCGACGCCGGCATCGAACAGGTTGGTGGCGTTGACCCAGACCACGCCGGCCTGCAGCTTCGGCGCGATGTCGAGGGCGAGGCCGATGGTCTCGCTCCAGACGCTGGCGGCGAGGCCGTAGCGCGTGTTGTTGGCCAGCGCCACCGCTTCGTCCGGGGTGCGGAAGGTCATCGACACCAGCACCGGCCCGAAGATCTCCTCGGTCGCCACGGTCGAGGCGCTGTGCACGCCGGAGAGCAGGGTGGGCGGATAGAACGAGCCGCCCTTCGGCAGCGGAATGTCGGGCTGATATTTCTGCGCACCCTCCTTCACCCCGGTCTCGACCAGCCGGCGGATGCGCTCGAGCTGCACCGGCGCGACGATGGCGCCCATGTCGATCGCCTTGTCGAGGGGATGGCCGACGCGCAGCGAGGCCATGCGGCGCTTCAGCCGGGCATGGAAGGCGTCGGCGATGCCCTCCTGCACCAGGAGGCGCGAGCCGGCGCAGCAGACCTGGCCCTGGTTGAACCAGATGGCGTCGACCACGCCCTCGACCGCGCCGTCGAGATCGGCATCGTCGAAGACGATGAAGGGCGACTTGCCGCCGAGCTCGAGAGTGAGCGACTTGCCGGTGCCCGCGGTCTTCTCGCGGATCAGGCGGCCGACCTCGGTGGAGCCGGTGAAGGCGATCTTGTCGACGCCCGCGTGCTCGACCAGCGCCGCGCCGGTCGCCCCGTCGCCGGTGACGACGTTGAGCACGCCCGGCGGCAGGCCGGCCTGGGCTGCGAGCTCGGCGAAGAGCAGGGCGGTGAGCGGGGTGAACTCGGCCGGCTTCAGCACCACCGTGTTGCCGAGGGCCAGGGCCGGCGCCACCTTCCAGGCCAGCATCAGCAGCGGGAAGTTCCAGGGGATGATCTGGCCGACGACGCCGACCGGCACATGATCGGGGAACTCGCGCTCCTGCAGCTGGGCCCAGCCGGCATGATGGTAGAAATGGCGGGCGGCCAGCGGCACGTCGAGGTCGCGCGTCTCGCGGATCGGCTTGCCGTTGTCGAGCGCCTCGATCACCGCGAACAGGCGGGCATGGCGCTGCACCATGCGGGCGAGGGCGTAGAGATGGCGGGCCCGGCCGGGGCCGCCGAGCCCGGCCCAGCGCCCCTGCGCCTTGCGCGCCGCGGCCACGGCGGCATCGATGTCGGCCGCCGAGCCCTGGGCGATGCTCGCCAGCACCTTGCCGGTGGCCGGCTCGACCGTGTCGAAGCGGCCCGCCGCCTCGGTGAAGCGCCCGGCGATGAAGTTGCCGAAGCCGTCCGCATGGCTCTTCAGCCAGGCGCGTGCCTCGGTGTCGGCTTCGGGGGCGGGGCCGTAGTCCATGGTGTCGAAATAGTGGGCGACGCTCATCGTGAGGCTCTGTTCGGTTTCAGGCTCGACGGCTGACGATCCCTTCCCCCTTGTGGGGAAGGGTTAGGGATGGGGGTCGTAGGCGTAGGGTGCGCCATGTCCTGACCGACCCCCACCCTTTATCCCTCCCCACAAGGGGGAGGGAAGACGCAAGCGTCGAGCAACATCCGGCACTGTCGTGTCTCGCCCGTCCGTCAATGCTTTTGGCGGGCATGATGCTTCATGAGGTCAGGCGCCTCACTCCCTCACCCCAGCGCGTGGCGATTGAAGGCGGAGTAGCGGCCGGTGACGTGGTGCTCGAGCTGGCGTTCGATGTCGGCAAGCAGGCTGGAGGCGCCGACGCGGAAGAGATCCGGCTCCAGCCATTCGCGGCCGAGCTCCTCCTTCATCAGGAACTGGTAGGTCAGCACGTCCTTGGCCGCCGAGATGCCGCCGGCCGGTTTATAGCCGACCTTGAAGCCGGTGCGCTCCTGGTAGGCGCGGATCATGCGCAGCATCACCAGCGTCACCAGGGGCGTGGCGTTGACGCTCTCCTTGCCGGTCGAGGTCTTGATGAAGTCGGCGCCGGCCATCATGCAGACCATCGAGGCCTTGGCCACGTTGCGCATGGTCTTGATGTCGCCGGTGGCCAGGATCGCCTTGACATGGGCCTTGCCGCAGGCAGCCCGGAAATCCTGCATCTCGCGGTAGAGCGCCCGCCAATTGCCGGTGAGCACGTGCTCGCGGGTGATGACGATGTCGATCTCGCCGGCCCCCTCCTTCACCGAGGCCTCGATCTCGCGCAGCTTGACGTCGTGCGGGACCAGGCCGGCGGGAAAGCCGGTGGAGACGGCCGCGACCGGGATGCGTGTGTCGCGCAGCGCCTCGACAGCCGTCGCGACGAAGCGGTGATAGACGCAGATCGCGCCGGTGTGGATCACGCGCTCGCCGAAGCCCAGCGCCTCCAGGAGGTCGCGGCGCACCGGCGCTTTCGCCTTGGCGCAGAGCCGCCGCACCCGCTCGGTGGTGTCGTCGCCGTTGAGGGTGGTGAGGTCGATGCAGGTCACGGCCTTGAGCAGCCACGCGGCCTGCGCGTCCTTCTTCACCGTGCGCCGGCCGGGCAGCGTGGCGACGCGGCGCTCGGCGGCGGAGAGGTTGACGCGGATCTCGTCGACCCAGTCCAGCTCCAGGGCATGGCCCTCGTTGCGCGGGATGGCGGCGTGAGCGGCGTTGAGGGCGTGCACGTTCGACATGGGCGGCGCCGGGTTGACTTGGCCGGGGAGCTAGAGGCGCGAACCTCGTGGGAGTCAAGGCCCGGCGCCCGCCGTCGCGATACGCGCCGGCGGGCGTCGGCACGGCCGGCTTGCCCGATTTCGCGCCAGGCCGGCCGAAATTGGGGGCTTGCCGCGGCCGGAAGGACGGCCTTTACTGCCGGCATCGACCAATGCCCGGCGCAGGCCGGCTCGCAGGGGGGATGGCAATGACGGTCGGCTTCAGGGCACGCCTCTTGGCTCTTCTGGTCGTGGCGGGCATCGGCGGGGCGGCTCCCGCCCTGGCCGAGACGGTCCTCCACAAGGGCAACGGCGGCGAGCCGCAGACGCTCGATCCCGCCCACACCTCGATCAATGTCGAGGAGTTCATTCTCAAGGACCTGTTCGAAGGCCTGACCATCTACGACGCCGGCGGCAAGATCATCCCCGGCGCGGCCGAGAGCTGGACCGTGTCGCCGGACGGCACGGTCTACACCTTCAAGATCCGCGCCGGCGCGGCGTGGTCGAACGGCGACCCCGTGACCGCGGACGACTTCGTCTATTCCTTCCGCCGGGTCGAGGACCCGAAGGAGGCGGCGGGCTACGCCAACATCCTGTTCCCGCTCAAGAACGCCGAGGCGATCAACGGCGGCAAGGCGCCGGTCGACACGCTCGGCGCCAAGGCCGTCGACGCCAAGACGCTGGAATTGACCCTGGAGCGGCCGACACCCTACCTGAGCCAGCTCCTGGCGCACCAGACGGCGCTGCCGGTCAACAAGGCCTCGATCGACAAGTTCAAGGCCGACTTCATCAAGCCGGGCAACATGGTCTCGAACGGGGCCTATATGCTCGCCGAGAACGTCGCCAACGACCACATCACCATGGTCAAGAACCCGCACCATTGGGATGCGGCCAATGTGAAGATCGACAGGATCGTCTCCTATCCCACCGAGGACCAGGCGGCGACGCAGCGCCGCTTCCTCGCAAGCGAGCTCGATCTCGCCTACAATTTCCAGGCCGACCAGACCGCCTTCCTGAAGGAGAAGCTCGGCGACCAGGTGCACATCACCCCGGCCACCGCGACCTATTACTACGTCTTCGACGGCCGCAAGCCGCCCTTCGACGACGTGCGCGTGCGCCAGGCTTTCTCCATGGCGATCGACCGCGATTTCCTCGCCGACAAGATCTATGCCGGCGCCCAGCTGCCGACCTACAGCTTCGTGCCCGACGGCATCGCCGGCTACACCCCGGCCAAGCTCGACTTCGCCGACATGTCGCAGCTCGACCGCGAGGACAAGGCCAAGGCGCTCTTGAAGGAAGCGGGCTATGGCGAGGGCGGCAAGCCGCTGAAGGTCGAGATCCGCTACAACACCAACGAGAACCACAAGAAGGTGGCGACCGCCGTCGCCGACATGTGGAAGGGGCTCGGCGCCGACGTCACCATCCTCAACGCCGACGTGAAGACCCACTACGCCTATCTCCAGGAAGGCGGGTCCTTCGACGTCGCCCGCGCCGGCTGGGTCGCCGACTATGCCGACCCCGAGAACTTCCTCACTCTGGCGATCTCCTCCAACAAGACCTTCAACTACGGCCACTACAGCAACCCCGACTACGACGCGCTGGTGGCCAAGTCCTACCTGGAGCGTGACCCGGCGGCCCGCATGAAGATCCTGCACGATGCCGAGGTGATGCTGCTGCGCGACCAGTCGCTGACGCCGATGATGAACAACGCCGACCTCTGGCTGGTGTCGAGCAAGGTCAAGGGCTGGCAGGACAACGCCGCCAACCAGCATCTGACGCGCTTCCTGTCGAAGGAATGAGGGCCCCGCTTCCCGGCGTGGCACCCTGAGTCCGGCCGATGCTGCGCTTCGTGCTCCGGCGTCTCCTCAGCGCGGTGCCGACCTTGTTCGTCGTCGTCACCCTGTCCTTCTTCCTGATGCGCTTCGCCCCCGGCGGGCCGTTCAACATGGAGCGGCCGCTGCCGCCGCAGATCATGGCGAACATGATCCGGGTCTACCATCTCGACGACCCGCTCTGGCGCCAATACCTCACCTATCTCGGCAATGTGCTGCACGGCGATTTCGGGCCGAGCTACATCTACCGCGACTTCACCATCCTGCAGCTGATGGGCCAGAGCCTGCCCTATTCGCTGACGCTGGGCGCGCTGGCGCTGCTGATCGCCGTGGTCGGCGGCGTCGGGCTCGGCACGGTGGCGGCGCTGCGCCAGAACTCGGCCGTCGACGTTGCTGTCATGAGCATCGCCAATATCGGCATCACCGTGCCCAACTTCGTCGTCGGCCCGGTGCTGGCCCTGATCTTCGCCGTGCTGCTCGGCTGGCTGCCAGCCGGGGGCTGGGGCGACGGCTCGCCGCGCTTCCTGGTGATGCCGATGATCGCCCTGGCGCTGCCGGAGCTCGCCGTGTTCGCCCGGCTGATGCGCGGCGCCATGCTGGAGGCGCTGCGCGCCGACCATATCCGCACGGCGCGGGCCTACGGCCTGCCGGCGCGCGTCACGGTGGTCGGCCATGCCATGCGGGCGGCGCTGCTGCCCGTCGTCACCTATCTCGCGCCCTCGGCGGCGCAGCTCCTGACGGGATCGGTGGTGATCGAGACCATCTTCGGCATCCCCGGGGTCGGGCGCTATTTCGTGCTCGGGGCGCTCAACCGCGACTACACGCTGGTCATGGCGACGGTGGTGCTGATCTCGGTGTTCATCGTCGTGTTCAACCTGATCGTCGACCTCCTCTACGCCCTGCTCGACCCCAGGGTGCGCTATGACTGACGCGCCCCTGGTCCTGCAGCCGTCCGCCACGCGCAGCCGCAGCCTGCTGCAGCTCGCGGCGCTGCGGCTGCGCCGCAACCTCGCCGCCATGGTCAGCCTCGTCGTGTTCGCTGCGGTCGTGCTCATCTGCGTGCTCGGGCCGCTGGTGACGCCGCATCGCTACGACCAGATCTTCCAGTCCTATGTCATGGTGCCGCCGAGCCTTGCGCCCTATCCGAAGGAGGCGACGCTCAAGACGGTGATGGCGCAGGCCGTGGAGCGGGCGCGGGTGCGGCTCGACGCCTTCGCGGTCTCGGGCTCGCGCTTCACCGCGGCGCTCGCCGCCGACAAGCCGGTCGATCCGCGCGTCACCCGCTATGTCGACCGGGCCAACGAGTTCGAGGGCACCAGCGTCGTCGGCAGCCGCGACGAGGGCCGCACGCTGCTGATCGAGGGCGGCATCAACGGCCAGTATTTCCCGATGGGCACCGACCAGAACGGCCGCGATCTCTTCGCCCGCATCATGGTCGGCGGCCAGGTGTCGCTGCTGGTCGGCCTGCTCGCCAGCCTGGTCAGCCTCGTCATCGGCGTTGCCTATGGCGCGGTCTCCGGCTTTGCCGGCGGGCGCGTCGACAACGTGATGATGCGCCTGGTCGAGATCCTCTATTCCCTGCCGTTCACCTTCCTGGTGATCCTCCTGGTGGTGTTCTTCGGCCGCAACTTCGTGCTGATCTTCGTGGCGATCGGCGCCATCGAATGGCTCGACATGGCCCGCATCGTCCGCGGCCAGACCCTGTCGCTGAAGCGGCGCGAGTTCGTCGCCGCTGCCCATGCCATGGGGCTCTCCGACGGGGCGGTGATCGCCCGCCACATCATCCCCAACACCATCGGGCCGGTGGTGGTGTTCCTCACCGTGCGCATCCCGCGCATCATGCTCCTGGAAAGCTTCCTGTCCTTCCTCGGCCTCGGCGTGCAGGAGCCCTTGACCAGCTGGGGCGCGCTGATCGCCGAAGGCGCCAATGCCATGCAGGCGGCGCCTTGGCTGCTGATCTACCCTTCCATCTTCTTCGTCGCCACGCTGTTCAGCCTCAACTTCATCGGCGACGGCCTGCGCGACGCGCTCGACCCGAGAGATCGCTGAAATGGGGATCGCTGAGATGGCGGGCGGCGATCCGGTCCTGGCGATCCGAGGCCTCGATGTGCGGTTCTCGACGCCGGACGGCGAGGTGCGGGCGGTGAAGGGCGTCGACATCGGCGTGGCGCGCGGCGAGACGGTGGCGATCGTCGGGGAGTCCGGCTCGGGCAAGAGCCAGACCATGATGGCCGTCATGGGCCTGCTCGCCGGCAACGGCCGCGCCGCCGGCTCGGCGCGCTATGCCGGCCGCGAGCTGATCGGCCTGCCCGCGGCCGAGCTCAACCGGGTGCGCGGCGTCAAGATCTCGATGATCTTCCAGGAGCCGATGACCTCGCTCGACCCGCTCTATGCCATCGGCCGCCAGGTGGCCGAGCCGATCGTCCACCACCAGGGCATCGGCCACCGCCAGGCGCGCGGCCGGGCGATCGAGCTGCTGAAGCTGGTCGGCATTCCCCATCCCGAGCGGCGGGTGGACGCCTATCCCCACGAATTGTCCGGCGGCCAGCGCCAGCGGGTGATGATCGCCATGGCGCTCGCCAACCAGCCGGACGTGCTGATCGCCGACGAGCCGACCACCGCGCTCGACGTCACCATCCAGGCGCAGATCCTGGCGCTGCTGGCTGAGCTGCGCCGGCGCCTCGGCATGGCCATCGTCTTCATCAGCCACGACCTCAACATCGTCCGCCGCTTTGCCGACCGGCTCTATGTCATGCGCGGCGGCGAGGTGGTGGAGGAGGGGACGACGGCCGCGGTCTTCGCCGCGCCGCGCCACGACTATACGCGCATGCTGCTCGCCGCCGAGCCGTCGGGCACCAAGGCGCCGCCGGCGGCGGATGCGCCGGTGCTGCTGGAGGGGAACCAGGTGCGGGTGACCTACCGCCTGCCCGGCAGCCTGTTCGGCGGGCGTCCGACGATCGAGCTCAAGGCGGTGGACGGGGTGTCGCTGCGCCTGCGCCAGGGCCAGACCATCGGCGTCGTCGGCGAATCCGGCTCCGGCAAGTCGACCCTCGGCCGCGCCCTGCTCAGGCTGATCGCCAGCGAGGGCCGCATCCGCTTCGAGGGCCGCGACATCACGGGCGCGGACCGGGCGGCGATGCGACCGCTGCGGCGGGCGCTGCAGCTGGTGTTCCAGGACCCCTACGGCTCGCTGTCGCCGCGCATGACGGTCGGGACGATCGTCACCGAGGGGCTGAGGGTGCACGAGCCCGACCTGCCGGCGGCCGAGCGCGAGCGGCGCGCCGTGCAGGCGCTGCGCGAGGTCGGCCTCGATCCGCAGGCGCGCAATCGCTACCCCCACGAATTCTCCGGCGGCCAGCGCCAGCGCATCGCCATCGCCCGGGCGATGATCCTCAAGCCCAAGGTGGTGGTGCTGGACGAGCCGACCTCGGCGCTCGACCGCTCGGTGCAGAAGCAGATCGTCGAGCTCCTGCGCGCGCTGCAGGCGGCGCACGGCCTGTCCTATCTCTTCATCAGCCACGACCTCGCCGTGGTGCGGGCGCTCGCCGACCATGTCGTGGTCATGCGCGAGGGCCGCATCGTCGAGGAAGGGCCGACGGCGGAGATCTTCGACGCGCCCTGCGATCCCTATACCAGGGCGCTGATGGCGGCGGCGCTGGGATCGGAGCCGACGGGGGAGGGCAGGGCCCCCGACGGCCCGTCCGAACCCGGCCGGACGGCCTAGAGGCGGCGGGGAGCGGGCGGGCCCGTCTGGGGAAAACTCGCCAAGATATTGAAATAACGGTCTTTTTCGAAAATCGACGCGAGAATCTCGCGGATCCTGCAAAATTTTCGCGAAGCGCTGTTGACACTCGAAGCAGGCCTCCTCTATATCAGCGTCATCGACGGCGTCGACGCCAACTTCTGGCGGCGGACGACGTCGCTCCGGCTCTTCCCTCCTCTGTGCCTTAGGCCCACCCGGCCTTACTGGTCGGGCGGAGAGGTCGTCGCCGGGTGGATTTGGGGATGGTTATGCTGTCCCACGCTGTTTGACAATTGCATCGGAAGAAAGAGAAACGCAGGCGACGAGGTCCTTGCGGGCCGCCCGAGAGGGCGGCCGGATGGAACTTCGACGTACTGACGTTTTGAGAGCGTTATGGCATCTGCGTGAGCAGATGCGGAATGCGCTCCGTCAATTCGT
>NZ_JAUSVX010000037.1 GCF_030814995.1 Labrys wisconsinensis
GATGCCACACAACGCCATCCCACGCAGGTCATGGGAGTAACACGCCCATCCAGAATAGATCGCTCGATTGCTGCGATGTGTGAATCAAACAGCCACTTCGTGGAGAAGGCTTTGCGCGTTGCTCGGGGCCGCGCCGCGCTTCTCCCATTCGACCCCGGCGAAATCGGCACATCCGGCGCGCCATGAGCACCGGGTGTCGCCCCGAGCCTTGCATCCGCGGCCGCGATCGGGTTTCAAGCTTGGGGACATCGAACCGACCGCCGGCTCCGCCTCCCTGATGTCTCCGCCCCCGCCCCGCCGCTCCCGGTCCAGGCTCCGGCCATGGATCGTCCCGGCCCGCAAGCTCCGCGCCATGGTCCGGGCCGGCGAGCTCGGCCTGATCGTCATCGCGGCGGCGATCGGGGTCCTGGCGGGCCTGGCCGTCACCGGCATGAGCCTGGCGGCGCAGGGGATGCACGAGCTCATCTTCCGTCTCCCCGACGGCGAGCGCCTGAGCGGGACCGAGTTCATCCCGTCGCACATCGCCCTGCTGGCACCGATCGTCGGCGGGGCCCTGCTCGGCGTGCTGCTGTTCGCCTCGGCCCGCTGGCGCAAGCGCGTCGCGGTCGACCCGATCGAGGCCAACGCCCTGCATGGCGGGCGCATGTCGCTGACCGACAGCTTGCTGGTCGCCCTGCAGAACCTCATCTCCAACGGCTTCGGCGCCTCCGTCGGCCTCGAGGCGGGCTATACCCAGATCTCCTCCGGCATCGCCTCGCGCGTCGGCCTCGCCTTCGAGATGCGGCGGGGCGACATGCGCACCCTGGTCGGCTGCGGCGCGGCCGCGGCGATCGCCACCGCCTTCAACGCGCCGCTGACCGGGGCCTTCTACGCCTTCGAGCTGATCATCGGCACCTATTCGATCGCCACCCTGACGCCGGTGGTGGTGGCGGCGCTGTGCGGGACCTTCACGGCGCGCCTGATCGTCGGCCGCGCCTTCCTGATCGATGTCGGCAGCCTCGGCGCCGTGGTCGATGCCGACTATGCCGCCGCCTTCGGCCTCGGCGTGGTCTGCGCCGGCTTCGGCATCCTGGTGATGCAGGGCGTGACGCTGGTCGAGAGCCTCGCCCGCCGCAGCGTGGTGCCGCCGGCGCTGCGCCCGCTGATCGGCGGCGCCGCGGTCGGCGCCCTGGCGCTCGTCTCGCCGCAGGTGCTCTCGGCCGGCCATGGCGCGCTGCACCTCAACCTCGACACGGCGGCTGCCCCGGCCGCCCTGCTCGCCCTGATCCTCCTCAAATCGGTCGCCTCGGCCATCTCGATCGGCTCGGGCTTCCGCGGCGGCCTGTTCTTCGCCTCGCTGTTCCTCGGTGCGCTGATCGGCAAGCTCTACGCCGCGCTGGCGCCGTTCCTGTTCCACACGGCGACGCTGACGCCGGTGGTCTACGCCATCGTCGGCATGAGCGCGCTGGCGGTCGCCATTATCGGCGGCCCGCTGACCATGACCTTTCTCGCCCTGGAGCTCACCGGCGACTTCCCGATCACCGTGCTGGTGCTGGTGGCGGTGGTCGCCTCCTCGGTGACGGTGCGCAAGACCTTCGGCTATTCCTTCGCCACCTGGCGCTTCCACCTCAGAGGCGAAAACATCCGCAGCGCCCACGACGTCGGCTGGATCCGCACCCTCACGGTCGGCCAGATGATGCGGCGCGACCCCCGCATCGTGCGCGACGACACCACGGTGGCCATGCTGCGCCGCAAGTTTCCGCTCGGCTCGGGCCAGCGCGTCGTCGTCGTCGACCAGGCCGAGCGCTATGCCGGCATCGTGCTGATCCCGGAAGCCTTCGACGCCGCCCTCGACCAGGCCGCCGAGGCCACCCGGCTCGACACCCTGCTGCACTATCGCGACCAGGCGCTCACGCCGGAGATGAACGCCAAGGAGGCGATGGCGGTGTTCGACCGCACCGAGAGCGAGGCGCTGGCCGTGGTCGACGGCTCCGCCGCGAAACGGGTGATCGGGTTGCTGACGGAGAGCCATACGCTTCGGCGCTACAGCGAGGAGCTCGACCGGCGCCGGCGCGAGGTGTCGGGAGAGATTTAAAGCGGTGACGTCAGGGCGACGAGGACGCCTCGATGCACGGCGACAAGCCCCGAGCCAGGACCGCGCGCCGGTTGCACAATGCACATCAATATCGCAATGATCCATCAACGCGGGAGGATGGGGGCTCTATGAGCTGGGCGCTGTTCATTGATGAATCCGGTCAAGATCGGCGCAATTCACCATATGAAGTCCTGGCAGGCGTTGCGATTGAGGACCGCAAAATCTGGCCACTGATCCGGCAACTTTCGGATGCACAGGCGCACATCTTTGGAATGCGTTTGTTTCAGGCCTATGGCCAGGAAGCCAAGGCCAAGGACCTCATCAAGACCAAGACCTTCAAACACGCGGGCCAGTTGCCGTCGCTCGCAGCGGACATTCGCGCCCGCTTGTCGCGCGAGATTCTTCTCGACGGAACAGCGGTGACGCGCGAGCGATTGACCGCGCTTGCGCAGGCGAAAATCGCCTATTGCGAGTTTGCGCTCGAGCTTGCCCATAGCCATGGCGCACAAGCCTTTGCCACAATGGTTCCCCAGGAAGCGCCGCGTCCGCCAGATGACGACGCCATGCGCAAGGATTACGCATTCCTCTTTGAACGCTTCTACTATTTTCTGAATGGATCGCCCGACGATCCGATGGGTTAGCTCGTTTTCGACGAACTCGACAAGGCACGAAGTCATGTGCTGCTTGGGCAGGTCTCGAACTATTTTATCAGGACTCGCAACGGTCGGGCACGGTCACGGCTCATCATTCCGGAGCCATTCTTCGTCCACAGCGACCTGACGACGCTGATTCAACTGACCGACATTGTTGCCTATGTGATCAGCTGGGGCCTTCGACTGAACGGGATGACGTTGCCGGCAAGGCCTGAACTGGCACGCCTGGCAGACCGCGTGAAACGTCTCCGCTTCAGCCGGGAGACCGAAGGTGGAGAGAAGATCTGGGGATTCAAACATATCCGGGACCTGAGGCCGGCCGGCCTGAACCCGATATGAAAAAAGGCAATGCGTGCGTTTCCGCCTACAAAGCCTCCGAGGAGATATCTATGTTTCGAGAGCTTGGCTGTCAATCGACCGTCCTCCCGAAAATGCTGCGGCGACCAGCACGGCGTGTTCGCGCTCGAGATGGCGGGACGCTCGGCGGCGAAGCGGGTGAGCTCCCCACCGAAAGCCACACGCTCCGGCGCTGCAGCGAGGAGCTCGACCGGCGCCGGCGCGAGGTGTCGGGAGAAATCTGAGGCGGGCCTCTCACCGCGCCAGCACCTTCGCCGCCTCGCGGGTGGTGGCAACCGCGCCGGAGACCTGGGTCACGGCCGCCGAGATCGAGGCGATGCTGTCGGAGATGGTGGCGACGGCCTGGGACGTGCCCTGCATGTTCACCGACATGTCGCGCGTCACCGCGCTCTGCTCCTCCACCGAGGCGGCAGTGGCGACGACCGTGCTGCGCATGATGTCGACGGAGCCGCGGATCGAGTCGAGCGCGGCCACCACCTCGCCGGCAATGGTCTGGACGCCGTTGATTTCGGCGCCGATCTGCTCGGTGGCCTTGGCCGCCTGGTTGGCGAGGGTCTTGACCTCCTGGGCGACCACGGCGAAGCCGCGCCCGGCCTCCCCGGCCCGGGCCGACTCGATGGTGGCGTTGAGGGCGAGCAGGTTGATCTGCGCCGCGATGCTCTGGATCAGCCCGACGATGCCGCCCATGGCGGCCGCGGCGGCGGAGAGGCGGCGGGTGAAGTCGCCGGCGGCGGCGACGTGCTCGAAGGCGCTGTCGGTGGCCGCCCGCGACTTGGCCATGCTCTCCGCGATTTCCGCCACCGAGGCCGCCAGCTCCTCCGCCGCGGCGGCCACGGTCTGGACCGTGCCCCTGGTCGCATGCGCCGCTTCGATGGCGGCGCTCGACTGGTCGGCCGATCGGCCGACCGCCAGGTCGATCTCGGTGAAGTTCTGGTCGATCAGGCGTTGCAGGTCGGCGAGGAGCCTGACCTGCGCGGTGATGTCGGTGGCGAACTTCACCACCTTGAGCGGCCGGCCCGCGGCATCGAGGATCGGATTGTAGGAGGCCTCGATCCAGACCTCGCGGCCGCCCTTGCCGAGGCGCTTGTACTGTCCGGCCTGATATTCGCCGCGCTGCAGCGCCGCCCAGAAGCGGGCATAGTCCTGGCTGTCGCGCTGCGCCGGCTCGACGAACATGGCATGATGGCGCCCCCGCACTTCCTCGAGCGAGTACCCCATGGCGTCGAGGAAATTGGCGTTGGCGTCGAGGACGGTGCCGTCGAGCGCGAACTCGATCACCGCCTGCGACTTGCGGATCGCGGCGACCTGGCCGGCCCGCTCGGCGTCCTCGGCCTTCTGGCGTGAAATGTCGGTGGCGACCTTCACCACCTTGATGGGCTTGCCGCCACGCCCGAGCACGGGGTTGTAGGAGGCCTCGATCCAGACCTCGCGGCCGCCCTTGGCGAGGCGCCGGAACTGCGCGGCCTGGAACTCGCCGGCCCGCAGCCGATCCCAGAACGCCTTGTACTCCGCGCTGTGGGCGTAGGCAGGGTCGACGAACAGGCTGTGGTGCTTGCCGACGACCTCCGGCAGGGCATAGCCCATCGCCCTCAGGAAATTCTCGTTGGCGGTGAGCACGGTCCCGGCGAGGTCGAACTCGATCACGGCCAGCGCCCGGTCCAGGGCTGCGAGCTTCGCGCCGGCCTCCCAGACCTTCCGGGTTGAGACCATCAGCATCCCGCGACCTCCCTCGCCAGCCCAGCAGGCGACGGCGGCCGGCGCGGCGGCGGCGGCCTGAAGACTGTCCCTGCGGCGTTATGGCGACGAATATTCGGAGGCGCTGGTTACCGACAAATTACCTCTACGTAATATCCGCGAAATTTTTACAAACAACGTTGGTATTATTGGGATTTATATAAGATCTATATTGAAGGCTGCCGCTATGCTGCAGGCCGCAGGCTATTGCTCGCTACCCAGGGCATCGCGCAGCGCCTGGACCCCGCGGTTCAGGCCATCGATTTCGGCCAGCGTCATGCCCGAGCGCTCGATCAGGGTCTCGCCCAGGCACTTGCTCTGCGCCAGCAGGGCCCGGCCGGCCTCGGTCAGCCGCACCTGCACCTGACGCTCGTCGGCGTGGCTACGCTGGCGCGTCACCAGGCCGGCCTGCTCCAGTCGCTTCACCGGCGGTGTCACCGTGCTCGATTCCAGGTCGAGCCGGCCGGCGATAGCGCCGATCGTAGCGCCGTCGGTCTCGCCCAGCACGTTGAGCACGAGATATTGCGGATAGGTGATGCCCATCGCATCCAGCATCGGCTTGTAGGTGCGGGTGATGGCCATGCTGGTGGCATAGAGGGTGAAGCAGATCTGGTCGTCCAGGGGAAGCGGCACGGGACAGTCCTTCAGGCGGACACCATCCGACCGGTGTCCGGGAATTCCCATACCACAAAAAATGATATCGCGATACAGATTGCCGTGGACAGGAGCTTCGAATTGCCGTATCGACCTCATATCGCGATACTGATTATCGCGATATCAATATCAGGAGACCGAGATGGACACGTCGAACGACCTTTCCCGCCGGACCGTCATGGCCGCCAGCCTGAGCCTCGTCGCCGTGGCCGCGCCCTCTCTCGTCCAGCCTGCCGCGGCCGCCAAGGCGGCGCCGTCGCAGCACGCCGGCAGCGGCATCGTCACCGTCAAGGACGGCGTTGAGATTTTCTACAAGGACTGGGGCCCGCGCGAGGCGCAGCCGATCGTCTTCCACCATGGCTGGCCGCTGAGCAGCGACGATTGGGACGCCCAGCTCCTGTTCTTCCTCGACAAGGGCTACCGGGTGATCGCCCATGACCGGCGCGGCCATGGCCGCTCCAGCCAGACCGACACCGGCAACGAGATGGACACCTATGCCGCCGACGTCGCCGCCCTGGCGGCGCATCTGAACCTGAAGGGCGCCATCCATGTCGGCCATTCCACCGGCGGCGGCGAGGTGGCCCGCTATGTCGCGCGCCATGGCGGCGGCGGCCGCGTCGCCAAGGCGGTGCTGATCGGCGCGGTGCCGCCGATCATGCTGAAGACGCCGGCCAATCCCGGCGGCCTGCCGCTCGACGTGTTCGATGGGTTCCGCGCCGGCGTCGCCGCCAACCGGGCGCAGTTCTTCCGCGACATTCCCGCCGGGCCGTTCTACGGCTTCAACCGGCCGGGCGCGAAAGTCTCCGAGGGCGTGATCGACAATTGGTGGCGCCAGGGCATGATGGGCAGCGCAAAGGCCCATTACGACTGCGTCAAGGCCTTCTCGGAGACCGACTTCACCGAGGACCTGAAGGCTATCGACGTGCCGGTGCTGCTGATGCACGGCGACGACGACCAGGTCGTGCCAATCGCCGATTCCGCCCTGCTCGGGATCAAGCTCCTGAAGAAGGGCGAGCTCAAGGTCTACAAGGGCTTCCCGCACGGCATGGCGACCACGCACGCCGACGTCATCAACCCGGACCTGCTGGCCTTCTTCAAGGCGTGAGGTTCCGCGGCCGAATCAATGAAGCGCCCGCCGGCTGGCGGGCGCTTTCACATATCCGCTCTCTCGCGCACATTCCCTTCAAGGAATACTATTCCGCCATGGAATGGCTTGTCGCATACACCAACGACGAGCATTTGACCGAACTGAAGAAGGAGAAGGACGATGGCCGGTAGGCATTCATTCGCGGAGCTTCGGGCTCGCATGTCGCCTGAGGCCAGCGCAGCAGTCGAGGCCGAGGCTGCGCGTCTCGGCGATGAGATGGATCTGGCGGAGGTGCGCCGCGCCCTCAGGCTCTCGCAGGACGAGATCGGCCAGACGCTTCAGATCGGACAAGGCTCCGTCGCCAAGATCGAGAAGCGGGCAGACATGTATGTCAGCACGCTCCGCCGCTTCATCGAAGCCATGGGCGGCGAACTCGAAATCGTCGCGCGCTTCGCCGATCACACGGTCAGGATCAGGAATTTTTCCGATCTTTCTGAGAAATCGCGCATCTGATGCAAGGCGTCGTTCGGGGATAAGCAAGGCGGTCCGTCATGGCCGGACTTGATCCGGCCATCCACGCGAACACAGGCTCATGTCGCGTTCCCCGCGAAATCGAATTTGATTTCGCTAGGGATGGCCGGGACGAGCCCGGCCATGACGGCGGAAAGCGCAGCGCACTTGTGTGCAGACGCCCGCCAACAGAAGGTCAGCGCCAGCTTGCCGAAGAAGTGCGCCTTCAGCCCTCAGATCGGCGCTGCCGGCTGCGGCGAGGACTCATAGGCGCCCCAGACCGACTGGTCGTAATTGACCACCGATCCCGTCATCAGGCCCGACTCGTCGCAGGACAGGAACGCCACCGCCCGCGCCACCTCCTGCGGATCGATCAGCCGGCCGAAGGGCTGCGCCGCGGCGGCCGCAGCCAGCCAGTCGGCCGGGGCGCCGTGATATTCGCGCTGGATGCGGTCCTCGCCGTCGCTCGCCATCCAGCCGATATTGAGGCCGTTGACGCGGATGCGGTTGCGCAGAACGGTATAGGCGGTGTTCTGGGTCAGCGTCGCCAGCGCGCCCTTGGAGGCGCAGTAGGCGGAGATGAAGGGCTGGCCGGCCTTGGCCGACATCGAGCCGATGTTGACGATGGTGCCGGCGACGGCCTCGCGCCGCATCAGCTTGATCGCGTCCTGCATCAGGAAGAACGGCGCGCGCACGTTGACCGCGAACATCCGGTCGAACAGCTCGGGCGAGGTGTCGAGGATGGTGCCGCGATCGGTGAGCCCCGCGGCGTTGACCAGCGCGTCGACGCGCCCGAAGGCCGTGTCGGCGGCGGCGATGACGGCGCGGCAATCCTCCACCACCCCGAGGTCGGCGGCGACGAACACGATCTTCGCGCCCGTGGCATCCTCGATCTCCCGCGCCTTGGCCTGCCCCTTGTCGCGCGAGCGGCCGCAGATGACGAGGCCCGCGGCACCGCGCTCGGCGAAGAGGCGGGCGATGGCCGCGCCCAGCCCCTGTGTGCCGCCGGTGACGACGGCGATTTTCCCCTGCAATCCACTCATTTCAGTTCTCCACGGTATAGCCGGCCGCGGCCATGACGCGCAGCAATTCCCTATGGCCGATCTTCGCCATCTCGAGCGGCGGGCTCTTTACCGGATCCTGTTCGGCCTCGACCACGAACCAGCCCTCGTAGCCGTAGGAGGCCAGCCGCTGGACGATGGCCACGAAGTCGAGCGAGCCGTCGCCCGGCACCGTGAATGCGCCCTTGACCACGGCGTCGAGGAAGCTCTCCCGGGTGCGGTCGAGCCCGTCCACCACCGCCTGCCGGATGTCCTTGGTGTGGACATGGCTGATCCGGGCATGGTGCTTCTCGATCACCCGCAGCACGTCGCCGCCGGCGAAGGCCATGTGGCCGGCGTCGTAGAGCAGCCGCAGGGCCGGGCCGGAATGGCGCATCAGGAGATCGAGCTCCTCTTCGGTCTCGATCGGGGCGGCCATGTGATGATGATAGGCGATGGGCATGCCCTCGCCGGCGCACCATTCGGCGAAAGCGGTCATCTTGGCGCCGTAGGCCCTGACCTCGTCCTCGGAGAGCTTGCGCTTGGTGGCGAGCGGTGCCGACCGGTCGCCCTGGATGGTTCCGGCCGTCTCGCCATAGACGATGCACGGGGCATTCATGGCCTTGAACAGCTGCATCTGGGCGGCGATGCGCGCCTTCTCCGTCTCGATGTCGCCGTCGAGCAGCAGGCCGGAGAACCAGCCGCCGCAGACGCTGATGCCGTGCGCCTTCAGGATCGGCCCCAGCACGGCCGGGTCCATGGGAAAGCGGCGGCCGGTCTCCATGCCGGTGAAGCCGGCCTCGCCGGCCTGCCGCAGGCATTCCTCGAGCGAGACGTCGTCGCTCAGCTCCGCCAGGTCATCGTTCCACCAGGCGATCGGCGCGATGCCGAGTTTGGCTTTCATCGTCATCTCCGGAAAATGGCGTCAGACGCCGACGCGCTGCTTCTTGCGGCCCTGGCGCTGGGCCTCGCCGGCCTCGCGCACGCCGGCCTGCTCGCTGACCTCCGGCACGCCGACATCCCACCAGGCATCGCCCGGCGTCCAGGTGAAGGCGTCGGAGACGATCGAGATGACCGTGGTGCGGTCCGTGGTCTTGGCCCAGTCGAGCGCCCGGTCGAGATCGGCCAGGCTCTCGACATGCCGGGTCAAGGCGCCCATGGATTCGGCATGCTTGGCGAAGTCGACCGAGAACGGCTCCTTCACCTGGCAATCCCTGATCAGGTTGTTGAAGGAGGGCACGCCCTTGGCATTCTGCAGCCGGTTGATGACGGCATAGCCACCATTGTCGCAGACCACGATGATCAGCTTGTGGCCGGACAGGACCGAGGAATAGATGTCCGAGTTCATCATCATGTAGGTGCCGTCGCCGATCATGACGATCGGCGTGCGGGTCGGGTCGGCCATGGCCGCGCCCCAGCCGGCGGCAATCTCGTAGCCCATGCAGGAAAAGCCGAACTCGCAGTCGAAGGTGTTCGGCGCCTTGACGCGCCAGTTCTTCATCACCTCGCCCGGCAGGCCGCCGGCGGCGGCGATCAGGAGGTCGCGCTCGCCGGCCTTGGCGTTGACCACGCCGACCACCTGGGCATAGGTCGGGACGGGATCGTTGGTCGGCTTCTGGAAGCCGTCCAGCATGGTGTTCCAGCGGGCGAATTCGAGGCGGCCCTTTTCGGTCCAGGCCGGATCCGCCTTCCAGTCCTTCACCGCCGCCGACAGCTCTTCGATGGTCTCGCGGGCATCGGCGACGATGGCCAGGGCCCGGTGCTTGGTGGCATCGTAGCGGGCGGCGTTGATCGAGACGAACTTCGCCTCGGGCGAGAAGCAGGTCCAGGACCCCGTGGTGAAATCCATCAGCCGCGTGCCGACGGCGAGGATGACGTCGGCCTCGGCGGCCAGCGCATTGGCGGAGGTCGAACCGACGATGCCGATCGGCCCGACATGGGCGGGATGGTCATGCGTCACCGCGCCCTTGCCGGCGATGGTCTCGGCCAACGGGATGCCGTGCTCGGCCGCGAAGGCGCCGAGCACGTCCTCGGCACCGGAATAGCGCACGCCGCCGCCGGAGATGATCAGGGGCCGCTTCGCCCCGGTCAGCAGGCGCACCGCCTCGGCGAGGCGGTCGCGGTCGGCGCGCGGGCGCGGCACGACGTGGACGGTCTCCTCGAAGAAGGCGGCGGGATAGTCCCAGGCAATCTCCTGCACGTCCTGCGGCAGGGCGATGAAGGCCGGGCCGCAATCGCCGGGATCGAGCAGGGTGGCGACGGCCTGCGGCAGCGACGAGATGATCTGCTCGGGATGGACGATGCGGTCCCAGTAACGCGTCACCGCCTTGAAGGCGTCGTTGACGTTGATGGTGGGATCGCCGAAATGCTCGACCTGCTGCATCACCGGGTCGGGACGGCGGTTGACGAAGGTGTCGCCGGAGAACAGCAGCACCGGCAGGCGGTTGGAATGGGCGACGCCGGCGGCGGTCACCATGTTGAGCGCGCCCGGGCCGATCGAGGTGGCGGCGACCATGATCTGGCGCCGCCGCCGGGCCTTGGCGAAGCCGATCGCCGCCAGCGCCATCGACTGCTCGTTCTGGCCGCGCCAGGTCGGCAGCACGTCCTGGACCGCCTCCAGCGCCTCGGACAGGCAGGTGACGTTGCCGTGGCCGAAGATGGCGAAGACGCCAGGGAACAGCGGCAGGCGCTCGCCGTCGACGACGGTGAACTGGTTCACGAGATAGCGGACCACGGCCTGAGCCATGGTGCAGCGGATGGTCGACATGCGCCTTCCTCCCTGAAGCGGGGCCCTCGCGAGCCGCCGCGCTTTTTGGAAAATTTATTGCAGATCTACGAATCTAGCAAGAGAAATTGCAAGCACTCAGGGCACCCGCTCCTTCGCCGGCCTGGCGCGCCGGCCCTGCACCGCCCGGTCATGGGCCATGCCGGTGACCGTCGGGATGCGGGGCGCGGCGCCGCGGCTCGGCTGCAGCACCGCCGCCGTGGCGACGGCGATGCACTGAACGAGGCACATCGGCGCCGCCAGCGAGCGGGAGAAGGTGTACTCGTCCTCGGGCACGGTGAACAGCACGCGCGCATCCCGCGCCAGCGGCGAGAGCTGGCTGTCGGTGATGGCGATGATCGGCGTGCCGTTCGCGGTCGCGACGTCCGCGATCGCCACCACTTCCTGGGCATAGTGGCGGAAGGCGATCGCCACCAGCACGTCGCCGCCGCCCATGGTGGTGGCCATCTCCTGGGCGAGGCCGCCGGCCGGGTCGAGCAGCACGACGCGCCGGTGCAGCATGGCCAGGAGGTAGCGCAGGAACGAGGCGATCGGCTCGGAGCGCAGCTGGCCGGCGATATAGACGGTCTGCGCCCCCGCGAGGCGGCGCGCCGTCTCGGCCAGCGCCTCCTCGGGAACGCCCTCGAGCAGATCCTGCAGAGCTGCGATGTCGCGGACAACGAGGTCGCGGAGATAGCCGAGATTGCCGTGGTCCTCGTTGCGCGAGAGCTCGCCCTCCAGGGCGCTGATGCGCTCGCGAAAGCCCGGCGCCGCGGTGGCGAGCCGCGTCTGGAACACCGCCTGCAGCTGCTTGAAGCCGGAATAGCCGAAGGCCTGGGCAAAGCGCACCAGGCTGGAAGGGTGCGTGCCGCACTTGGCGGCGACGGCGTTGATCGATTCCAGCGCTACCACATTGGGATTCTGGGTGAGGAAGCGCGCGATCTGCTGGAAGCCGGCCGAGAGGCCGGCATAGTCGCGGGTGATCCGGTTGACGATCCCCTCGTAGTTCCCGGGGACCGGGTCGGCCTTGCCGCCGCTCGTCTTCGGCATCGCGCTCCCCGCCCTCGCCAGCCGCGGCCTGCGGCTTTGGAATTTTTATTGCACAATCGCCTTCAATGCAATATTGATTGCTGAAAGGCGCGGGCACAGCGCCGAACCCCGGGGAGGCGACGGCGTGCGTCCGTCCCCATTGTGCAACGATCGTTGCAGCGCCTGCAACCCGACGGAACCGCCTGCGATGTACGACACATTCGGCCTGTTCATAGACGGCGCCTGGCGCGCCGAGGGCGGCGAGGGCCGCCTCGACGTGGTCGACCCCGCCACCGGCGAGGCGATCGGCAGCGTCCCCGCCGCGAGCGCGGCCGATGTCGAGGAGGCGATCGCCGCGGCCGAGGGCGGCCTGAAGCTCTGGCGGGCGACGCCGGCCTGGACCCGCGCCGACACGCTGCACGCCGCCGCCGACGCCATGCGGGCACGGACCGAGGAGGCGGCCCGCCGCATCACGCTGGAGACCGGCAAGCCTCTGGCCCAGGCGCGGCGGGAATGGGCGCTCTCCCTCGACCAGTTCCGCTGGCACGCCGAGGAGGCGCGCCGCATCTATGGCCGCATCGTCGAGAGCCGGGCCCCGGGCGGGCGGATCGAGGTGCTGCACGAGCCGGTCGGCGTCGTCGCCGCCTTCACCGCCTGGAACTTTCCGGCCGTGCTGATCGCCCGCAAGGTGGCGCCGGCGCTGGCGGCGGGCTGTTCGGTGATCGTGCGCCCCTCGCGCGAGGTGCCGGGCACCGCCATGCTGATCGTCGAGTGCCTGCGCGAAGCCGGCGTGCCGAAGGGCGTGGTCAACCTGGTGATCGGGCCGGCCGGGACGACCTACGGCCCGCTGATGGCCTCCCCCGCCGTGCGCAAGATCAGCCTCACCGGCTCGACCGCGGTCGGCCAGCAGATGATCCGCGACGCCGCGGCGACGCTGAAGCGGGTGAGCATGGAGCTCGGCGGCAATGCGCCGATGATCCTGTTCGGCGACGCCGACCTGGAAGCGGCGCTCGACCTCGTCGTGCCGACCAAGTTCGCCAATGCCGGCCAGGTCTGCGTCACGCCCGACCGTTTCTACGTGCAGGAAGAGCTGCATGACCGCTTCGTCGCGGGCTTCGTGCGCCGGGCCGCGGCGCTCCGGCTCGGCCACGGCCTCGACGAGGCGACGCAGATGGGCCCGCTGATCAACCAGCGCCGGGTCGACGCTATCGAGGCGGTGGTCGCCGACGCGCAGAAGCATGGCGGCCGCATCGAGACCGGCGGCCGCCGTCCGCCCGGGCAGAACAAGGGCTTCTTCTTCGAGCCCACCGTGCTCTCCGGCCTGCCCGACGCGGCGCTGGCCCTGGCGGCCGAGAATTTCGGGCCGATCGCGGCAGTGACTCCGTTCTCGACGGCGGACGAGGCCTATGCCCGCGCCAATGCCGGCGAGTTCGGCCTCTCGGCTTACGTCTTCACCCGCGACCCCGCCCGCATGCGCGAGGCGGTGGGGCGGATCGAATCCGGCATGGTCGGCATCAACAGCTTCGCCCTCGCCGCGGCCGAGGCGCCGTTCGGCGGCATCAAGGCGAGCGGCATGGGCCGGGAAGGCGGCAGCGAGGGCATCCTCGATTTCCTCAATGTCAAGCTTGCCCAGGTCGTGGTCTGAGGGACGCATCGTCATGATACCCAACGGCATTCGCGCGAAATGGGCCGCCGACGAGCCCGTGCTCAACGGCTGGCTGGCGATGGCCTGCCCCTTCACCGCCGAAATCATGGCCGCGCAGGGCTATGACAGCCTCACCATCGACCTGCAGCACGGCCTGGTCGGCTACGAGGCGGCCACCACCATGCTGCAGGCGATGCGGACGAGCCCGGTGACGCCGCTGGTGCGCGTGCCCTGGCTCGATCCGGCCGCGATCATGAAGACGCTCGATGCCGGCGCCTATGGCGTGATCTGCCCGATGATCAACACATCGGAGGAGGCCGCGCGCCTGGTCTCCTATGTCCGCTATCCCCCGGCCGGCGTGCGCAGCTTCGGCCCGATCCGGGCCAATTTTTCCGCCGGCGCCGATTACGGCCAGCATGCCGACCGCGAGGTGCTGTGCCTGGCGATGATCGAGACGGCGGAGGCCATGGCCAATCTCGACGCCATCGTCGCCACCCCCGGCCTCGACGGCGTCTATATCGGGCCGGCCGACCTGACCCTGGGGCTGACCGGGCGGCGCTATCCCACCGGCTTCGACCGGGAGGAGCCGGAGATGGTGGAGGCGATCCGGACCATCCTCGCCAAGGCGCACGGCGCCGGCATCCGCGCCTGCCTGCACAACGGCACGCCGGCCTATGCGGCCCGGGCTATCGGCTGGGGCTTCGACCTCGTCACCATCTCCAACGACGTGCGCCTGCTCGCCGGCGCGGCGCAGGCGAGCGTCGCCGCCACGCGCAAGCTGATCGGCGAGATGCCCGCGGGGCCCGATCGCACAGCGGCGGGGCCCGACAGCAAAGCTGCGGGGCCCGACAGCAAAGCTGCGGGGGGCTACTGATGCCGCATGTGCTGGTGGCCGGGGCGATCCACGAGGCCGGGCTGGCGCTGCTGCGCGCCGCGCCCGGGGTGACGCTCGACGTCGTCGAGGCGGTCTCGACCGAATCCTATGCCCCGCTGGTCGGCCGGGCCGACGCGGTGCTGATCCGCACCCAGCCGATGCCGGCGGCGGTGATCGACGAGGCGCCCCGCCTCGCCTTCGTCTCCCGCCACGGCGTCGGCTTCGACGCCGTCGACGTCGCCGCGCTCAACCGGCGCAGCATCCCGCTGGCGATCGTCGGCGACGTCAACTCGCAGCCGGTCGCCGAGCACGCGATGATGCTGATCCTCGCCCTGGCCAAGCGCGCGCTGGTCCTCGACGCGGCCACGCGGCAGGCGGGCTGGGCCCGCCGCAACGGCTTCGAAGCCTTCGAGCTCGCCGGCAAGGCGCTGCTCCTCGTCGGCTTCGGCCGCATCGGCCGCCGCGTCGCCGGCATGGCCGAGGCCTTCGGCATGCGTGTTCTCGTGCACGACCCCTTCGTCGGCGCCGCGGCGATCCGCGCCGCCGGCGCCGAGCCGGCCGCCGCGCTCGACGCCGCGCTCGGGGAGGCCGACATCGTCTCGCTCCATGTGCCGCTCGGCGGCGACGGCGTGCTGATCGGCGCGCCCGAGCTGAAGCGGATGAAGCCGACGGCAATCCTGGTCAACACGGCGCGCGGCGGCCTCGTCGACGAGGCGGCGCTGGCGGCCGCGCTCGCCGAAGGCGGCCTCGCCGGCGCCGGGCTCGACGTCTTCGCCGGCGAACCGCCGCCGGCCGACCATCCGCTGCTCGGCAGCGACCGCGTCGTGCTCAGTCCCCATTCGGCCTCCCTCACCCGCGAATGCGCCGCGCGCATGTCGGTGGCGGCGGCGCAGAACATCCTCGACTTCTTCGCCGGCCGGCTCGACCCGGCCCTGGTGGTCAACGCCGCCAGCCTTCCGCCCGCCGGGCGCCGGCAGATGCAGGCCTGACACGAAAGCCTTGGCAATTATCGTTGCATATTCTGATTTATTGGAATATGTATTGCAGAAGCGATCGAGAGCTGCAGAAGCAGCCGGAACCAGGGGGGACAGGCCGCCGGTGCGCCCAGCGCCGCGATTGATCCACCGACACCACGATCAAGCTGGAAGGGATGCCCGGCCGCCGCGAGGCGTTGGGCCGTCCATGAAACCATCCTCGTCGAACCAGACCGGAGTTGCCATGTTGCGGGTCGCAGTCCTCGGTGCCGGACGCATCGGCAAGATCCACGCCGCCAACGCCGCCGCGAGCCCGCGCGCCAGGCTGGTGGCCGTGGCCGACCCCTTCGGCAGCGCCGCCGCGGACCTCGCCGGCCGGCTCGGCTGCGAGGCCATGCTCGATCCCGTTGCCGCCATCGGGCGCGACGACGTCGACGCCGTGGTGATCGGCACGCCGACCGACACCCATGTGCCGCTGATGCTGGAAGCCGCCGGTCGCGGCAAGGCGGTGCTGTGCGAGAAGCCGATCGACCTCGACATCGCCAGGGCCGACGCTGCCGTGGCCGAGGTCGAGCGCCTGAAGGGGCGCGTCATGCTGGCGTTCAATCGGCGCTTCGATCCGAGCACCCGGGCGATGCGCCGCGCCATCGACGCCGGCGAGATCGGCGAGATCAGGCAGGTCGTCATCACCAGCCGCGACCCCGGGCCGCCGCCGCGCGGCTATCTCGAACATTCCGGCGGCATCTTCCGCGACATGACCATCCACGACTTCGACATGGCCCGCTGGCTGCTCGGCGAGGAGCCTGTCGAGGTCATGGCGACCGGCAGCCGCCTGGTGGACGAGCCGCTGATGCGCGCCGTCGACGACTTCGACACGGTCATGGTGCAGATGCGCACCGCCTCGGGGCGCCAGTGCCACATCAATTGCTGCCGCGCGGCGGTCTATGGCTACGACCAGCGCTTCGAGGTGTTCGGCTCGGCCGGCATGCTGCTCAACGACAATCTGCGGCCGACCACGATCCGGCGCTGGCGCCAGGACGCCACCGACATGCGCGAGCCGCTGCTCGACTTCTTCCTCGAGCGCTATGCCGAGGCCTATCGCGACGAGTTCGAGGCGTTCGCCGAGGCGGTCGAGGCCGGCGCGCCGATGCCGGTCACGCCGCAGGACGGGCGGCAGGCGCTGCGCCTCGCCGACTGCGCGCTGGACTCGGCGCTGACCGGCCGCGCCGTCGCGGTTTGAGCAAGAGGACATGAGCGACATGCGCGAGATCGGCGTCGGCATCATCGGCACCGGCTTCATGGGCAAGGCCCATGCCTTTGCCTACCGGGCGGTGTCGGGGATCTTTCCCGGCCTGCCGCGCCCGGTGCTGCAGGCGGTGGCCGACATCGACGGGGCCGCGGCCGAGCGGGCCGCCGGGCAGCTCGGCTTCCGCAACTGGCGGACGGATTGGCGCAGCCTCGTCGAAGACCCCGCCATCGGCATCGTCTCGATCACCACGCCGAACGTGATGCATCGCGAGATGGCGCTGGCGGCGATCGCGGCCGGGAAGCACGTGCATTGCGAGAAGCCGATCGCGCCGGACGCCGGCGCGGCGCGGGACATGATGATGGCGGCGGAGGCCGCCGGAATCGTCACCCAGGTCGGCTACAACTACATCAAGAACCCGATGCTGAAGCTGGCGCGCGACATGGTGGCCGCCGGCGAGCTCGGCGACATCACCGGCTTCCGCGGCATCCATGCCGAGGACTACATGGCCGACCCCGAGACGCCCTATAGCTGGCGGTGCGACCCGAGCGGCGGGGGCGGCGCCATCGCCGACATCGGCAGCCATATCGTCGGCATGGCGCGCTTCCTGCTCGGCCCGATCGCCGAGGTGCATGCCGACCTGGAGACCGTGGTCAAGAGCCGGCCGGTAGCGCCCGGTGCGGCGGAGCGGCGCGCCGTCGAGGTCGACGACATCGCCCGCCTCACCGTGCGCTTCGCCCGCGGCTGCGGCGGCACGATCGAAGCGAACTGGGCGGCGATCGGCCGCAAGATGCAGCTCGGCTTCGAGCTGGCGGGCACCAAGGGATCGCTGGCCTATACCCAGGAGCGCCTGAACGAGCTCGCCTTCTACCGCGCGGGCGGGGATATCAGGCATGGCGGCTTCGTGCGGATCGAATCCGGGCCGGCGCACCATCCCTATGGCCTGTTCTGCGTCGCGCCAGGGCATCAGCTCGGGTTCAACGACCTCAAGACCATCGAGGTGGCGGAGTTCCTGGAGGCGATCGCCGGCGGCGAGCGGCGCGGGCCGGATTTCCGAGAGGCCTGGGAGATCCAGAAGGTGATCGATGCCGCGATCGCCTCCTCGCGGACCCGCAGCTGGCTTCGGATCGACTGAGCCGGCGAAGGAATGAGGGAGGAAGATCGATGGCGTTGCTCGACCTTCGCAAGGTTTCGAAGAGTTTTGGAGCGATCAAGGCGCTGACGGATGTGGAGTTCTCGGTGGATC
>NZ_JAUSVX010000038.1 GCF_030814995.1 Labrys wisconsinensis
GGCGCTCGCCCGGCGCTTCCAGCCGGTCTTCGTCTCCGAGCCCTCGGTCGAGGACACGGTGTCGATCCTGCGCGGCCTCAAGGAGAAATACGAGCTGCATCACGGCGTCAGGATCGCCGATTCCGCGCTGGTGGCCGCGGCGACCCTGTCGAACCGCTACATCACCGACCGCTTCCTGCCCGACAAGGCCATCGACCTCGTCGACGAGGCGGCGGCGCGGCTGAAGATGCAGGTCGATTCCAAGCCGGAGGAGCTGGATTCGCTCGATCGCGAGATCGTCCGGCTCAAGATCGAGCAGGAAGCCCTCAAGAAGGAGAGCGACGCCGGCTCCAGGAGCCGCCTGCAGGCGCTGGAGAAGGAGCTGGCCGGGCTGGAGAAGACATCGGCCGACATGACCTCGACATGGCAGGCGGAGAAGAGCAAGCTCTCCGACGCGCAGAAGATGAAGAGCGAGCTCGAGCAGCTGCGCACCGAGCTCGCCAACGCCCAGCGCCGGGGCGAATTCCAGCGGGCCGGCGAGCTGGCCTATGGCCGCATTCCAGAGCTGGAGAAGAAGCTCGCCGCGGTCGAGGCCAGCGGGAATTCCTCGATCGGCGAGACGGTGACCGCCGACAACATCGCGCAAGTCGTGTCACGCTGGACCGGTGTGCCAGTCGACCGCATGCTGGAGGGCGAGAAGGAGAAGCTGCTCCACATGGAGGAGGCGCTCGGCAAGCGCGTCGTCGGCCAGGCGCAGGCGGTGCGCGCGGTGTCGACGGCCGTGCGGCGCGCCCGCGCCGGGCTGCAGGATCCCCACCGGCCGATGGGCTCCTTCATGTTCCTCGGCCCGACCGGCGTCGGCAAGACCGAGCTCGCCAAGGCCCTGGCGGCCTTCCTGTTCGACAACGAGGCCGCCATGGTGCGCATCGACATGTCGGAGTTCATGGAAAAGCATTCGGTGGCGCGGCTGATCGGCGCGCCGCCCGGCTATGTCGGCTATGACGAGGGCGGGGCACTGACCGAGGCGGTGCGACGCCGGCCCTACCAGGTCGTGCTGTTCGACGAGATCGAGAAGGCGCATCCGGACGTGTTCAACGTCCTCCTGCAGGTTCTCGACGACGGCCGCCTGACCGACGGCCAGGGCCGCACCGTCGATTTCCGCAACACGCTGATCATCATGACCTCGAACATCGGCGCCGAGTACCTGGTGAACCAGCCGGAAGGCGAGAAGACCAGCGCGGTGCGCGACAAGGTCATGGCGATGGTGCGCGCGCATTTTCGCCCCGAGTTCCTCAACCGCATCGACGCCATCATCCTGTTCCACCGGCTGCAGAAGAGCGAAATGGGCCAGATCGTCGAAATCCAGTTCGAGCGCCTGCGCAAGCTCCTCGACGATCGCAAGATCGAGCTGTCGCTCGACGCCAAGGGACGGACCTGGCTCGCCGACAAGGGCTGGGATCCCGCCTATGGCGCGCGCCCTCTCAAGCGCGTCATCCAGCGCTACGTCCAGGACCCGCTGGCCGAGATGCTCCTCGCCGGCGACGTGCGCGACGGCTCGGCGATGAAGATCTCCGCCGGCAAGGAAGGGCTCACTTTCAACGGAAAGACGCCGGCGGCCGTCGAGGAGGACGAGCTGGACCCGGTCTGAGCGCCGGTCGCGCCGTGACGGTCTCCCGCGCCGGCGGCGATGCCGGCGCGGCCGCCGCAAAGGCGCCGTCTTGAACGAAACGCGAGGAGGCTGCGATGCAGGAATATGATCTCTACATCAACGTCAAGAAGCCCGCCATCGGCCTCTACGTCCGCAAGGGCGCGAGCCTGCCCGATTTCGCCGACCCGGAGGACTGGGTCTTCGACGGCACCAGTGCACAGGACCTGCTGCCGTCGAGCGTCGTGGAAGGCGTCGAAGCGGACGGGCACGCGTTCCGGGACATGGACTGACCGATGCCGCGGGCGCGCGTCGCCGATGTCGGTCGATCCCGCCCCCGGACAGCCCGCCGATCGCGAGGGGAGGCAAAGCGGGCCTCGCCCGGCGGGTCACAATGGGGCATTCTCCCCATCCTATCTTTCCGTCGTATGCCCGGGTTCATCGGATCGGCCGCACGTCTCGTCAATTGTCGTCAACGGATTGCTCATGGACTCTGGGTTGCCATCTGTCGTTTCACAGCCGGTCGTCGCGCAGCTCACCCGGGCCGCGATCTTTCTCGTGGTGACGGTCAAGCCCGGACCGGACGCCGAGACGGCGGTGCGGGGGCTCTGCGGTGATCTTTCGGCGCTGCTGCGTGCCGTCGGCTTCCGCGACCTCGAGGGCCGGCTGTCCTGCGTGACGGCGTTCGGCTCCGATGCCTGGGACCGGCTGTTCGGCACGCCGAGGCCGAGGGACCTGCATCCGTTCCGCGAGATCCACGGCCGGCATCACGCCGTCTCGACGCCGGGCGACATCCTCTTCCACATCCGCGCCACGCGCATGGATCTGTGCTTCGAGCTGGCAAAGGAGATCATGGTGCGGGTGGGTGACGCCGTCGCCACGGCGGACGAGGTGCAGGGCTTCAACTATTTCGACGACCGCGACCTCATCGGCTTCGTCGACGGCACGGAGAACCCGGTGGACCAGGATGCCGTCAAGGCGGCGATCATCGGCGAGGAGGATGCGGCCTTTGCCGGCGGGAGCTATGTGATCGTGCAGAAATATCTGCATGATCTGAAGCGATGGAACGAAGTTCCCGTGGAGCAGCAGGAGAAGATCGTCGGCCGGGCCAAGCTGTCCGACATCGAGCTCGACGATGCCGTGAAGCCGAGCTACGCGCACAACGCCTTGACGACGATCATCGAGGATGGCGAGCAGCTGGAGATCGTCCGCGACAACATGCCGTTCGGCGATGTCGGCAAGGGCGAGTTCGGCACCTATTTCATCGGCTATGCCCGCTCGCCGCGCCGGATCGAGCTGATGCTGCAGAACATGTTCGTCGGGCGGCCGCCGGGCAATTATGATCGGCTGCTCGATTTCAGCCGCGCGGTGACGGGCACCCTGTTCTTCGTGCCCACGGCGA
Organism: Labrys wisconsinensis; assembly: GCF_030814995.1. Taxonomy (GTDB): domain Bacteria; phylum Pseudomonadota; class Alphaproteobacteria; order Rhizobiales; family Labraceae; genus Labrys; species Labrys wisconsinensis. The sequence goes on from NZ_JAUSVX010000038.1 coordinate 3,027, forward strand.
CGTTCCTGGACAATGTCGCGGCAGGCGCCGCGCCAGTTTCCGACGCCGGGGAGCCCGAGGCGACGGCTCGGGCCCGGTCGCCCCGGAACGATGGTTCACTCGGTATCGGCTCTCTCAAGAACGAGGCGGGACATGAATAATCTTTATCGGGAGCTGGCCCCGATCTCCGACAGCGCCTGGGCTGAGATCGAGGACGAGGCGTCCCGGACGCTCAAGCGTCACCTGGCGGCGCGGCGTGTCGTTGATGTCGTCGGCCCGAAGGGCTTCGACTTCGCGGCCGTGGGGACCGGTCATCTCAGGCCGATCGCCGCACCCGGCGACGGCGTCCAGACCGCGCAGCGCGAGGTCAAGGCGCTGGTCGAGCTGCGCGTTCCCTTCGAGCTCGCCCGCCAGGCGATCGACGACGTGGAGCGCGGCGCCACGGATTCGGACTGGTCGCCGGTCAAGGAAGCGGCCCGGAAGATCGCCTTCGCGGAAGATCGCTCCGTTTTCGAGGGATATGCGGCAGCGGGGATCCAGGGCATACGCGAGGGCAGCAGCAACCCGGCGCTGACGCTGCCCGCCGATGCGGTCGGCTATCCCGGCGCGGTCGCCCAGGCGGTGAGCCAGCTGCGCCTGGCCGGCGTCAACGGCCCCTACGCGCTCGTGCTGGGCGCAAAGGCCTATGCCGCCGCCAGCGGCGGCAGCGACGACGGCTACCCGGTCTTCCACCATCTCGAACGCGTGGTGGACGGCGGGATCGTCTGGGCGCCGGCCATCGAAGGCGCCTTCGTGCTCACCACCCGCAGCGGCGATTTCGAGCTGACCATCGGCCAGGATCTCTCCATCGGCTATCTCAGCCATTCCAGCACGAGCGTCGAGCTCTATCTGCAGGAATCCTTCACCTTCCGGCTGTTGACCACCGAGGCGGTCGTCGCGCTCGCGCCAGCGAAGGCGTGATGCGGCGCATCGATATCGGCTGATCCGAGGGCCCGGCGCGCACCTCGTCCGGGCGGTCAGTCGGCCGTCCATGCATCGGCATGCGAAGCCGCGACCGCCCGCATCGCGGCTTCGAGCTCCTGATGGGACCTGGCGTGGCCGATGCCGATCCTCACCGCCTCCGGTGCCTGCTCGCCGGGAAGGGCGTAGGGCGCGGCCGTTCCGATGATCACGCCGCGCCGCCGAACCAGCGCGGCGAGACCGCTGGCCGAGGAGCCCCGCGGCAGCCTCACCCACAGGTGCAGGGCACCGTCCGCCGTCACGACGTCCAGCCCGTCGAGGATCGGGCGGACGATATGGTGGCGCTGCCGCATCTCGGTGCGGACCGCGTCGATGATGCGTTGGTCGCCGCCTCTCTCGATCAGGCGCGTCGACGTGGCGGCGCTGATGGGCGCCGCCATCCAGAAGGTCGCGCGGACGCCCGGCCAGAACTGCCGTTCCGCCTCGGCCGGGCTCGGCGCAACGAGATAGGCGATCTTCATGCCCGCAGCGATGCTCTTGGCCACGCCGAGAATGTACCAGGTCCGCTCGGGGGCCAGCGCCGCCAGCGGCGGCGGCGTGCGCTCCGGCAGGAGGCTGTAGATGTCGTCCTCGATGATCTGCAGGTCGTATCGCCTCGCCACCTCGATGACGGCCTGCCGGCGTTCGAGCGACATCGTCGCCGTCGTCGGATTCTGCAGGGTGGACAGGAGATAGAGGGCCTTCGGCCTTCGATCGCGGCACAGGGCCGCCAGGGCGTCGGGGAGGATGCCTTCGCCGTCCATCGCCACGCCCCGCGGCTCGAAGCCGAGCCGCTCGGCCATCACGAGGATGGGCGGATAGGTCAGGCTCTCCACGGCGAGAACGCTGCCCTGCCCGACCAGGCCGCCGAGCAGCATGGTGAAGGCGCTCTGCGTTCCGTTCGTGACGACGACGCGCCCCGGGTCCGGCGCGGCGCCGAGCCGCCGGGCGGTGAAGCTCGCACCGGCCGTGCGGTCCGCCTCGGTGCCCATCCAGCGATGCGCGCCGACGATCTCGCTCGGCGTCGAGAGCGAGAGGGCTTCCGCAAGCGCCGCGCGGTATTCTGGGTCGAAGGTCGCCGGCACCAGCGGCGGATGTGTCCGGCTCATGTCGATCATGGCGGATTGGGGCGGCCGTGCAGGCTCGGTCATGGGGGCGCAACCTTCATGCGATCGGGTAGCCCGCGAACCCTGGCGAAACGTCTTCCGGAACCGGCGGGAAAGCAGGATGGGCAGCGGGAAGGCCGATCGGCCGTCTTCTCCTGCGGATCAGGTTTTCAGGTTCCGGCGGGGGCGTAAAGTGCGTTCTTCTAACATGTCTGTAAGAGCATCTAACGGCCTTCGACCCGATGAACGGTCTGCACCCCTGGCTCGCGGGGTGCGTGCGGCCTGACGCCCGGGCCGACGGCACGCGCTTGGCGGGCCGCGTTGCATCCTGAGTTGCCTTTGCCGGCTACTGATTTCACGCGCCGGAGGCGCAGGCGGCGGCCCTGGCGGCAGCCTGTCGGAGGGGCCTCTGCCTTGCCTCGAACGCAGGTCCGAGCACGCCGGCATTCGGCCGCATATGTAAGAAAAACTACCATTCATGTTAGGAGAAAGCGCTTAGCCCCGGCAGGTTCGGGTGCAACACTGGCTCCCGAGAAGCCGGTGCGCCTTCTCGGAACAGCGGAAGGCATGGCGATGGAAGACCGGTCCGACACACGACCCCGGACGGTGGGATCCCCGGCATGAGAACGGGCCTGAGATGCTGGGTCTTTGGTCTGTGCATGGGCTGGACATCGTCGATCGCGACGGCCGCGCCCGTGACGATCGAAGTGTCCTATTCGTCCGGCGCCTATACCGACGTGCTCGTGGAGAGCGCCAGGCAGTTCGAGGCGGCTCATCCGGACATCAGGATCGTCTATCGCGCACCGGTCGTGGCCACCTATGACGAGCTTCTGCAATCGACCTTGCGGTCGGCCATCACGGGCAGCCTTGCCGACCTCTCGCTGGAGGGAAACCAGAATGTCGGCATTCTCGCCGGCCGCAGGATTCCGATCGCGCTCGACGATCTGATCGCGGCCGAAAGCGATTGGGGCGGGATGGGCTATGCGCCGGCGATCGCGGACGTGGGGCGGGTCGGCGGCAAGGTCTATGCGCTCGCCTATGCGACCTCGGTGCCGACGATCTATCTCAACGTCGACCTGCTGCGGCGGGCCGGCGTCGACATCGACAGGCTGCCCACCGGCTGGAAGGGACTGATCGAGGCGGCACGCAAGGTGCAGGCGCTCGGCGGCGGCACGGTCGGCGGCCTGTTCGACTACAACGCGACGGGCAACTGGACCTTTCAAGCGCTCGTCACGAGCCAGGGCGGGCAGATCCTGTCCGAGGACGGCACGGACATCGCGTTCGACGGACCGGAGGGCCTTCGGGCCCTGGAGATCCTGCACGATTTCGGCGCAGCCGGCACCGTCGATATGACGCAGTCGCAGATGCTGCAGGCCTTCGCAGCCGGCACGGTCGGCATCTTCGCATCCTACAGCGCGGCCACCGGCCAGATCGAGAGGCAGATCGACGGCAAGTTCGCGTTCCGTGCGGCTCCCTGGCCGATCCTCAGCGCCGAAGGACGTATCCCGGCGGGAGGCCGGGCGGCGATGATCTATGCCGCCGCCCCCGACAAGCGGCAGGCGGCATGGCAATATGTCAAGTTCCTCACCGGACCGATCGGCCAGTCGATCCTCGTCAAGGGCGTCGGCGCGGTTCCCGTGAACGAGCTCGCCGTGAGCGACCGCAGCCTGCTCGGCGGCTTCTACGAGGCGCATCCGAACCAGAAGGCGGCGCTCCAGGCCGTTCCCCGGCTGACGCGATGGCTGACCTATCCCGGACCCAATCCGGTCAAGGTCAGCGAGATCGTTCGGGAGCATCTGCGTCGGGTGCTGATCAAGCACGAGGATCCCGCCACGGTGTTGGCCGACATCGTCAGGGACGTCAGGCCGTTGCTGGCCAGATGACGGGGGAGGGGGCGCGGTCGTCCGCGAGAGGTCCGGGATGATGTCAGCCAATGAGATGAACGGTGTCGGCCTGGAAATCCTGTGGTCCCGGCTGATCTCGATCGCCGATGAGGCCGCGGCGACGTTGAGACGGACGGCATTCTCGACGATCGTGCGCGAATCCAATGATTTTGCCGTCGTCATCCTGGACGAGAAGGGGGCGAGCCTGGCGGAAAACAGCATCGGCGTGCCCTCCTTCCTCGGCGTCCTGCCGAGGACCGTGGCCTGCCTGCTGGAGCATATTCCCGTCGAGGACTGGAACGACGGCGACGTCATCGTCACCAACGATCCCTGGATAGGGGCGGGGCACCTGCCGGACCTTGTCGTCGCCTCGCCGATCTTCCATCACGGGCGGCGGGTCGGCTTCTGCGCGACCGTCGCGCATCTGCCGGATATCGGCGGAACGATCTTCTCGGCCGACTGCCGGGACTTCTACGAGGAAGGCCTGCGCATCCTCCCCACCAAGCTCATGCGCGCCGGCCGGGAGAACGAGGACGTCTTCCGCTTCATCCGCGGCAACGTGCGGGTGCCGGACCAGGTCGTGCGCGACATCGACGCGCAATTGGCGGCCCATTCCGTGGTCCGGACCGGCATCCGGGATTTCCTGGGCAGCGCTGACCTCGCCGATCTCAGCGATATCTCGGCGGCGCTGCACGAGCGGGCGGACGCGGCCATGAGGATGGCGATCGCCGGCCTCCCCGACGGCGACTATCGTTCCGTGGTGAGGGCCGATGGATACGAAGGCCGGGAAACGGAGATCCGATGCTGCATAACCGTCGCCGGCGACACGCTCTCCATCGACTTCGCCGGCACGTCGCCGCAGATCGACCGCGGCCTCAACTCCGTCTTCAACTACACCTACGCCTACACGGTCTATCCGCTGAAATGCGCCCTGGATCCGCTGACGCCGCACAATGACGGATCGTACCGCTCGGTGACGGTCACGGCCCCGCTCGGCTCGATCCTCAATCCGCGCTTTCCCGCGCCCTGCAATGCTCGCCATCTCACGGGCCAGCTGATCGCCGGCGCCGTCCATCGATGCCTGGCCGAGGCCATCCCGGATCAGGTCCTCGCCGAGTCGGGAGGAGCCCCCTCGCTCCGTGCGGTCTTCAGCGGGCAGGATGCATCGGGGGAACGGTTCTCGCAGATCCTGATGTGCAGCGGCGGCATGGGCGCCAGCGCTCGGGGCGATGGCCTTGCCTGCACGCCGTTTCCGACGAACACCGGCTCGGGGAGCATCGAGGCCTTCGAAGGCCTGGCGCCGCTGCTGGTCCGGCGAAAGGAGCTTCTTGCCAACTCGGGAGGAAGCGGCAGGCATCGCGGCGGCCTCGGCCAGGAGATCGAGATCGAAGTCATGTCCTCGAAGACCGTCGTCCTGTCGCTCATGGGCGACAGGATGAAGAACCTGCCGCTGGGCCTGCTGGGCGGCGGATCCGGCCAAGGCGTCGGCATGACCTTGGCCAGCGGCCGGGCGCTCGCGCCGAAGGCGCGGACCGAGCTGGTCCCGGGAGATCGGCTGATCCTGCGCTATGCCGGTGGCGGCGGCTTCGGAGACCCCGGCGAGCGCGACCCCGCCGACGTCGCGCGCGATCTTGAGAACGGCTACGTCGTTGAACGCTGAAGCCGGCCGCACCAACAGTTCCGGAAACGCTGGCATGGACATGGCAGGCACAGGCCTTCGCATCGGCATCGACGTCGGAGGAACCTTCACGGATTTCGTTCTGCTCGACGATCGTTCCGGCAGCGTGATCCTCGGCAAGGAGCTGACCAGCCATGACGATCCCAGCCGGGCGATCCTGGCGGGGATGGAGAAGCTGCTGAACGCGCGTGACCTGCGGTTCTCGGACCTGAGCAGCGTCGTCCACGCCACGACGCTGGTGACCAACGCGATCATCGAGCGCAAGGGGGCCCGGGTGGGCTTCGTCACCACCCGGGGCTTCAGGGATGCGATCGAGATCGGCAACGAGATGCGCTACGAGCTCTACGACCTTTTCCTGCAGAAGCCGGCGCCGCTGGTGCCGAGGCCGCTGCGGGTCGAGGTGTCCGAGCGGGTGGACGCAGCCGGTGGAATCGTCGTTCCGCTCGCGGTCGAGGATGTCGTCGCGGCCGCAGGCGTCCTGCGCGACCGTCAGGTCGATGCGATCGCCGTCTGCCTGCTTCACAGCTACCGGAACCCAGTTCACGAACGGCAGATCCGGGAGATCCTGCAAGCCGAGCTTCCCGGAATACCGGTGACGCTGTCGAGCGACGTCGCGCCCGAGATCAGGGAGTACGAGCGCGGGAATACGGCGAGCGCAAACGCCTATGTGCAGCCGCTCGTGACCCGTTATCTCGCCGAGTTGCAGGCCCAGCTCGAAGCGCGCGGCTTCGAGGGGGCGATCCATCTGATGCTGTCCGCCGGCGGGCTGACGACGCTCGCATCGGCGCAGGCGCGGCCGATCCACCTGATCGAGTCCGGTCCTGCCGCGGGCGCCATCGCGGCGGGATGGTTCAGCGCGTCGTCCGGGTCTGCGGACGTCCTGTCCTTCGACATGGGCGGCACGACGGCGAAGATGTGCCTCCTGAAGAACGGCGAGCCTCAACGGTCGATGGAGTTCGAGGCGGGGCGGGTGCATCGGTTCAGGAAGGGATCCGGCCTTCCCCTGAAGGTCCCGGTGATCGACCTGATCGAAATCGGCGCCGGAGGCGGCTCGATCGCGCATCTCAACGCGATGGGGCTGCTCAAGATCGGCCCGGAAAGCGCCGGCTCCGAGCCCGGTCCCGTATGCTATGGCCGCGGCGGCACGCGGCCCACCGTGACCGATGCCGATCTCGTCCTCGGATATCTCTCTCCCGACTACTTTCTCGGCGGCGAGATGCATCTGGACCTGTCGGCGGTCCATGGCGCCATCGAGCGCGAGATCGCCGCGCCGCTGGGCATGAGCGTGCTCGCCGCGGCGGCCGGAATCCACGAGGTCGTCAACGAGACCATGGCCTCCGCCACCCGCATGTATCTTGCGGAGAAGGGCGTGGACCCGCGGCGGCATACGCTGCTGGCGTTCGGCGGCGCCGGACCCGTCCATGCCTATGGCCTGGCCAGGCTCCTGCGGATCCCGCGCATGGTGGTTCCTCCCGGCGCCGGCGTGATGTCGGCCCTCGGATTGCTGGTGGCGGCGCCGGCGATCCATCTGGCGCGCGGCTACATATCGCGGATCGCCGCGGTCGACTGGTCGATCGTCGATGCGCTCTTCGGCGCCATGGAGTGGGAGGCGCGGTCGATCATGGAGCAGGCCGGCGCGAGCTGGAGCGATGTCGAGATCAGACGGTTCGCCGACATGCGCTTCATCGGCCAGGGCTTCGAAATCCCGTCGCCCATCCCCGCCGGTGGCCTGAGCCCGGGCAGCCGAAGCGAGATCGAAGCGAGCTTCACGGCCGCCTACGAGCAGCGCTTCGGCCGGCGCATCACCGATATCGGTCTCGAGGCCCTGACATGGCGGATTCAGGTCTCGGCACCGAGCAGGAGCACACGCCTTCGATTTCCCGAATCGCCGCCGGGGCAGTCGGCCGAGAAAGGCGTTCGCGCGGTCTATTTCCCCGGACCGGGCTTCCGGGAATGCGCCGTCTTCGACCGCAATCGCCTGTTGCCCGGGACGCGGCTCGTCGGTCCGGCCGTCGTCGAGGAGCGTGAATCCACGACCGTGATCGGCCCCAAGTCCGAGCTGGTCGTCGACGACGCCCTCAATCTCGTGGTTTCCGTGAATAGCGATACATCCATTGGCGAAGCCGCGATGTCCGCAGCCTAGACGCTGTTCCCGACCTCTGCAGCCGCATCTCGCGCGAACATCGACGGCGCACCGTCGAAATTCACGCTCGCTTTCCACGAGGGCTCGTCCCGAAGCGGTCGGGCGGGATGTGCCGATCGTCGTGGCTTGCTATTGTATAGCTATGCACTTTGTGCTTTAGGTGTGCGCCTCGATCGGGGCGCCCGCCGCCAGGTGAAGCCCCGTCGCGCAAGGCCGGCGCTGCAACGACCGGCGGGACATCCAGCAAGCACGGGAGGACGACATGAAAGGACGCCTGTTCATCGCTTCGATGGCCGCAGGTCTGGCGATCGCGGCCTGGGGAGCCGCGCCGGCGCGCGCGGCGGACGAGCCTCGCTTCATCATGGTCACGCACGGCCAGGCCAACGACCCCTTCTGGTCCGTGGTCAAGAACGGCGCGAACGCGGCCGCCGCCGACGTGCATGTCGAGGTCGACTACCGCGCCCCCGAGACCTTCGACATGGTGGCGATGGGGCAGCTGATCGATGCGGCGGTCAACCAGAAGCCGGCCGGCCTGATCGTCACCATCCCCGACGCCTCGGCCCTCGGCCCCTCGATCCGCAAGGCCGTCGCCGCCGGCATTCCCGTCATCTCGATGAATTCCGGCTCCGACGTCTCCAAGGAATTCGGGGCGCTGCTGCATGTCGGGCAGGACGAATACGATGCCGGCAAGACCGCGGGCGAGAAGCTGAAGGCGCTCGGCGGCAAGGTCGGGCTCTGCGTCAATCACGAGGTCGGCAATGTGGCGCTCGACCTGCGCTGCAAGGGGTTTGCCGACGGCTTCGGCCAGACGGTGACGGTGCTGCCGACCTCCAACGACCCGAGCGAGATCCGCGCCAAGGTCAAGGCGGCTCTCGCCGCCCATGACGACATCGATTCCATCCTCGCCCTGGGCGCGTCCCTGGCGGGCGAGCCGACGGTCGCGGCCGTGGTCGATGCCGGCAAGGTGGGCAAGGTCCGGGTGGCGAGCTTCGACCTCTCGGCGAATTTCCTGAAGGCGGTCGCCGAGGGCAAGGCGGCCTTCGCCATCGATCAGCAGCAATATCTGCAGGGCTACCTGCCGGTAGTCTTCCTGGCCAACCTCGTCCGCTACGGCCTGATCCCGGGCGGCAACGTGCCCTCCGGCCCGAACCTGATCACCAAGGACAAGGCCGCCCTCGCGGTGGATCTTTCGGCCAAGGGAATCCGCTGATCGGCACGGGATGCCGGGCCGGCCTCACGCTTCGGCCGCCGTCCCGGCATCCTCCTTGCTCCCGCGCCATATCACGAGGGCATGATGACATCCCAGCACCCCGACATGCCCGGCCCAGCGGCAACCGCTCGCCCGGCGGCGGTGCCCGCCGACGACCGCCTGCGCGGGACGTCTCTCGCCACGCGGCTGATGCGGCGCCCCGAGCTCGGCGCCGTCGCTGGCCTGGTCCTGGTCGTGGCCTTCTTCGCCGCGACCGCCGACAGCTCGATGTTCACCCTTTCCGGCATCATGACGATCCTGGCGCCGGCCTCGCAGCTCGGCATCCTGGCGGTGGCCGCGGCGCTGCTGATGATCGGCGGCGAGTTCGACCTCTCCATCGGCTCGATGATCGCCTTCGCCGGCCTGATCTTCGGCGCGGCGGCCGTCTCGGGCGGCCTGCCGCTATGGGCCGCCATCCTCGTCACCTTCCTGTGTGCCGGGGCGATGGGGGCGATCAACGGCCAGATCGTCATCCGCAGCCGGCTGCCCTCCTTCATCGTGACGCTCGCTTTCCTGTTCATCCTGCGCGGCCTCACCCTGGTCGGCCTGAAATGGGCGACCGGCGGCTCGACCCAGATGCGCGGCATCGGCGACGCGGTCGGCCAGGGCCTGCTGGCGCGGCTGTTCTCGGGCGTCGCCTTCGAAGGGCTCTTCTCCTGGCTGGCGGCGCAGGGCCTGATCGAGACCTTCGACAACGGCACCCCGAAAGTGTCGGGCGTGCCGGTGTCGATCCTGTGGTTCGTCGCCGTCGCCGCCGTCGCCACCTTCGTGCTGCTGCGCACCCGGGTCGGCAACTGGATCTTCGCGGCCGGGGGCGATGCCAACGCGGCGCGCAATTCCGGCGTGCCGGTCGACCGGGTCAAGACCGGCCTGTTCGTGCTGACGGCCTGCGCCGCGGCGCTGGTCGCCATCCTCACCGTGCTGGACGCCGGATCCACCGATGCGAGGCGCGGGTTCCAGAAGGAGTTCGAGGCGATCATCGCGGCGGTGATCGGCGGCTGCCTGCTCACCGGCGGCTACGGCTCGGCGATCGGCGCCTTCTTCGGCGCCGTCATCTTCGGCATGGTCTCGATCGGCCTGACCTATACGCGTTTCGACTCCGACTGGTTCCAGGTCTTCCTCGGCTCCATGCTGCTGATGGCCGTGCTGTTCAACAACTTCATCCGCCGCAAGGTCACGGGGGAGCGCTAGGCATGGCCAGGCAGAATGCCGCCCCGCTGATCGCGGTGCGCAACATCGTCAAGCAGTTCGGCTCGGTGATCGCGCTGTCCGGCGTGTCGATGTCGGTCGGGGCCGGGGAGGTTCTGTGCCTGCTCGGCGACAACGGCGCCGGCAAGTCGACGCTGATCAAGACGCTGTCGGGGGTGCACAAGCCGAGCTCGGGCGACTTCCT
>NZ_JAUSVX010000039.1 GCF_030814995.1 Labrys wisconsinensis
GGTCGCCCTCTCGCAGTTGCGCTTCTCTTCGCTCGCTGTGACCAGCTCACGGCGGGACTCTCACCCGCAAGAGTGCGCCCATGCTGGGCGCACAAAAGAAAAGGGAGCCCGGCGGACCGGACTCCCCTCTTGTCTGAACCGACCGGCAGGCCGGTCCGTCTGGACTCTCGACGGACCGGCGGACCGGCCCGTCCGCCGGCTCATTCCGCCGCGGGCAGCGCCTCGGCTTCCGGCTGGGCCGCCGGCACGGCGGCCTCGGTCTGCCGCTGCTGCAGGATCAGGTCGTCGCGATGCTTGGCGATCGCCCGGATGCGGGCGATCTGGGCACCGGTGCCGGCCGGGATCAGGCGGCCGACGATGACGTTCTCCTTCAGGCCCTCCAGGGCGTCCGACTTGCCGTTGACCGAGGCTTCGGTCAGCACGCGCGTCGTCTCCTGGAACGAAGCGGCCGAAATGAAGGAGCGGGTCTGCAGCGAGGCCTTGGTGATGCCGAGCAGAACCGGATGGCCCGTGGCGGGCTTCCTGCTCTCCTCGAGCGCCTTGGCGTTGGCCTCGTCGAACTCCACCTTGTCGACCTGCTCGCTCGGCAGGAACTCGGTGTCGCCGGCGTCGACGATCTCGATCTTCTGCAGCATCTGGCGGACGATCACCTCGATGTGCTTGTCGTTGATCTGCACGCCCTGCAGCCGGTAGACCTCCTGGATCTCGTTGACGAGGTAGGCGGCAAGCTCCTCCACGCCCTTGATCGCCAGGATGTCGTGCGGCGCCGGATTGCCGTCGACGATGAAGTCTCCCTTCTCCACGACGTCGCCGTCCTGGAGATGGATGTGCTTGCCCTTCGGGATCAGGTACTCCACCGGCTCCTGATCGGCCTCGTGCGGCTGGATCGTCAGGCGGCGCTTGTTCTTGTAGTCCTTGCCGAACTGCACCGTGCCGGTGATCTCGGCGATGATCGCCGCGTCCTTCGGCCGCCGCGCCTCGAACAGCTCCGCCACGCGCGGCAGACCGCCCGTGATGTCGCGCGTCTTGGCGCTCTCCATCGGGATACGGGCGATGACGTCGCCCGCCGTGACCTTGGAGCCCGGATCGACCGAGATGACCGCTTCGGCCGCCAGGAAGTAGCGGGCATCGCCGCCGCGCGACAGCTTCAGCATCTTGCCGTCGCCGCCCTTGAGCGTCAGGGCCGGACGCAGGTCGGCCGAGCGGTTGGACGTCCGCCAGTCGGTGACGACGCGCTTGGTGATGCCGGTCGACTCGTCGGCCGTCTCCGACAGCGACACGCCGTCCACCAGGTCCTCATAGGCGATGACGCCGTCGAGCTCGGTGATGATCGGGCGGGTGTAGGGGTCCCATTCGGCCATGCGCTGGCCGCGCTTGACCTTGTCGCCGTCGTCGACGCGCAGGCGCGAGCCGTAGGGCACGCGGTTCACCGAACGCTCGGAACCGTCATGGTCGAGGATGACGATGGCGAGGTTGCGCGCCATGGCGATCAGCACGCCTTCCGAGTTGCGGACGACGCTGCGGTTGCGGATCTTGATCGTGCCCTCGAAGGTGGCTTCGATATGGCTCTGCTCGTTGATCTGCGCCGCGCCGCCGATGTGGAAGGTGCGCATGGTGAGCTGGGTGCCCGGCTCGCCGATCGACTGGGCCGCGATGACGCCGACGGCCTCGCCCATGTTGACGCGCGTGCCGCGCGCCAGGTCGCGACCGTAGCAGGTGGCGCAGACGCCGTTCTTGGTCTCGCAGGTAAGCACCGACCGGATCTTGACCTCCTGGATGCCGGCGGCGGTGATCTGGTCGACCATCTTCTCGACGATCATCTCGCCTCTCGGCACGATCACCGCCCCGGTCTGCGGGTCGGTGATGTTCTCGGCCGCGGTGCGGCCGAGGATGCGCACGCCGAGCGAGGCCACGATCTGGCCCGCATCGATGATGGCGCGCACGCGGATGCCATGCTCCGAGTTGCAGTCGACCTCGGAGATGATGGCGTCCTGCGCCACGTCGACGAGACGGCGGGTGAGATAACCCGAGTTCGCCGTCTTCAAGGCGGTGTCGGCCAGGCCCTTGCGGGCGCCGTGGGTCGAGTTGAAGTACTCGAGCACGGTCAGGCCTTCCTTGAAGTTGGAGATGATCGGGCTCTCGATGATCTCGCCGGACGGCTTGGCCATCAGGCCGCGCATGGCGCCGAGCTGGCGCATCTGGGCCGGCGAACCGCGGGCCGAGGAGTGCGCCATCATGTAGATGGAGTTGATCGGCTTGTCGCGGCCGTTGTCGTCCTTCTTCACGGCCGAGATGCGGCTCATCATCTCCGCGGCCAGGCGGTCCGAGCACTTGGCCCAGGCGTCGACGACCTTGTTGTACTTCTCGCCCTGGGTGATCAGGCCGTCATTGTACTGCTGCTCGTAGTCCTTGGCGAGCGCGTCGGTCTCGGCAACGATCTTCCACTTGTTGTCGGGCACGACGATGTCGTCCTTGCCGAAGGAGATACCGGCACGGAAGGCGTTGGAGAAGCCGAGCGTCATGATGCGGTCGCAGAAGATGACCGCCTCCTTCTGCCCGACATTGCGGTAGACGACGTCGATCAGCGCCGAGATGGCCTTCTTGGTCATCAGGTTGTTGGCGGCGTCGAAGGGCACCTTCGGGCTCTTGGGCAGGAGCTGGGCGAGCTTCACGCGGCCGGGGGTCGTGTCGTAGATCTTCGACACGGCCTCGCCGTTCTCGTCCAGGCCCTTCCAGCGCCACTTGATCTTGGAGTGCAGCGTCACGGCCTTGGACTCGAGCGCATGCTCGAGCTCGCCGATATCGCCGAACACCATGCCCTGGCCGGGCTCGCCGTCCGACATCAGCGTCACGTAGTAGAGGCCGAGCACGACGTCCTGCGAGGGCACGATGATCGGCTGACCATTGGCCGGATGCAGGATGTTGTTGGTCGACATCATCAGGACGCGCGCTTCCAGCTGCGCCTCCAGCGACAGCGGCACGTGCACGGCCATCTGGTCGCCGTCGAAGTCGGCGTTGAAGGCGGTGCAGACCAGCGGATGCAGCTGGATCGCCTTGCCCTCGATCAGCACCGGCTCGAAGGCCTGGATGCCGAGGCGGTGCAGCGTCGGGGCACGGTTGAGCAGCACGGGGTGCTCGCGGATCACCTCGTCGAGGATGTCCCAGACCTCGGGCTTCTCCTTCTCCACCAGCTTCTTGGCCTGCTTCACCGTGGCCGAGAAGCCCTTGGCGTCGAGGCGCGAATAGATGAAGGGCTTGAACAGCTCCAGCGCCATCTTCTTGGGCAGGCCGCACTGGTGCAGCTTCAGCTCCGGGCCGACGACGATGACCGAGCGGCCGGAATAGTCGACGCGCTTGCCGAGCAGGTTCTGGCGGAAGCGGCCCTGCTTGCCCTTGAGCATGTCGGAGAGCGACTTCAGCGGCCGCTTGTTGGCGCCGGTGATGACGCGCCCGCGGCGGCCGTTGTCGAACAGCGCGTCGACGGCCTCCTGCAGCATGCGCTTCTCGTTGCGGATGATGATATCAGGCGCGCGCAGCTCGATCAGCCGCTTCAGGCGGTTGTTGCGGTTGATGACGCGGCGATAGAGATCGTTGAGATCGGACGTGGCGAAGCGGCCGCCGTCCAGCGGGACGAGCGGACGCAGATCCGGCGGGATCACCGGCACGGCGGTCAGGATCATCCACTCCGGTTTGTTGCCCGAGTTGATGAAGGCCTCGATGATCTTGAGGCGCTTGGCCAGCTTCTTGGGCTTCAGCTCCGTCGTCGCCTCGGCGATCTCGACCCGCAGGTCGGCCGCGATCTTTTCGAGGTCCATGGCGCGCAGCATCTCGCGGATGGCCTCCGCGCCGATCATGGCGGTGAAGCTGTCCTCGCCATACTCGTCCTGGGCCCGCGCGTAATCATCCTCGGACAGGAGCTGACGCTCCTTCAGGGGGGTGAGGCCGGGCTCGATGACGACGTAGTACTCGAAATAGAGGATGCGCTCGAGGTCCTTGAGCGTCATGTCCATGAGGAGGCCGATGCGCGAGGGCAGCGACTTCAGGAACCAGATATGGGCGACGGGCGCGGCGAGCTCGATATGGCCCATGCGCTCGCGCCGCACGCGCGACAGCGTGACCTCGACGCCGCACTTCTCGCAGATGACGCCCTTGTACTTCATGCGCTTGTACTTGCCGCACAAGCACTCGTAGTCCTTGATCGGCCCGAAGATGCGCGCGCAGAACAGGCCGTCACGCTCCGGCTTGAACGTGCGGTAGTTGATGGTCTCGGGCTTCTTGATCTCGCCGTAGGACCACGACAAGATCTTCTCCGGCGACGCGATCGAGATCTTGATCTGATCGAAGGTCTGCGTCTGAACAACCGGATTGAAGAGATTCATGACCTCTTGGTTCATGGCCGTCTCCGGGTTTGCGACCGGCGGGGCCAAACACCCCTCCCGGCGCGGATGAAGAAAAGGATCGACCCGGAGCGGGCGAGCCGCTCCGGGTGGTCACGTCAGGTCAACGCTGGTCGTGCTGCCAAGGTTCTCACTCGGCGGCTTCCGCCGGCGGCAGCGCCTGGTCGGAGGCGCGCAGGCCGGTCAGCTCGACGTTGAGGCCGAGCGAGCGCATCTCCTTGACCAGCACGTTGAAGCTTTCGGGGATGCCCGCCTCGAACGTGTCGTCGCCGCGCACGATGGCCTCGTAGACCTTGGTGCGGCCGGCCACGTCGTCCGACTTGACCGTGAGCATCTCCTGCAGCGTGTAGGCCGCGCCATAGGCTTCCAGCGCCCAGACCTCCATTTCGCCGAAGCGCTGTCCGCCGAACTGCGCCTTGCCGCCCAGCGGCTGCTGGGTGACGAGCGAATAGGGGCCGATCGAACGGGCGTGGATCTTGTCGTCGACCAGGTGGTGCAGCTTCAGCATGTAGATATAGCCCACCGTCACCTTGCGGTCGAAGGCCTCGCCGTTGCGTCCGTCATAGAGCGTCACCTGGCCCGAGGCGTCGTGCCCGGCCATCTTCAGGAAGTCGACGATGTCGGCCTCCTTGGCGCCGTCGAACACGGGCGTCGCGATCGGCACGCCGCGGCGCAGGCTCGAGGCCATCTCGACGAGATCGCGATCGTTCATCGCGGCGATCTCCTCGTTCTCGCCGTAGATCTTGTCGAGCGTGCCCTTCAGCTTGTCGACGCCCTGGCCCTTGCGATAAACGGCGATCGCCTGATCGATCAGCTTGCCCAGGCCCGAAGCCGCCCAGCCCAGATGGGTCTCCAGGATCTGGCCGACATTCATGCGGCTCGGCACGCCGAGCGGGTTGAGCACGATGTCGACCGGGGTGCCGTCCTCCAGGAACGGCATGTCCTCGACCGGCATGATGCGCGAGACCACGCCCTTGTTGCCGTGCCGGCCGGCCATCTTGTCGCCCGGCTGGATCTTGCGCTTCACGGCGATGAAGACCTTGGCCATCTTCATCACGCCGGGCGGCAGCTCGTCGCCGCGCTGCAGCTTCTCGACCTTGTCGAGGAAGCGCTGCTCCAGCCGCTTCTTCGATTCGTCGTACTGCTTGCGCATGGCCTCGATCTCGCCCATCAGCGCATCGTCGGCGACGGCGAAGTTCCACCACTGCGAGCGGGAATAATCCTGCATCAGCTCGGCGGTGATCGCCGTCTCCTTCTTGAAGCCCTTGGGCCCGGCGATGCCGGTCCTGCCCGCGAGCATCTCGGTGAGGCGCGCATAGACGTTGCGGTCCAGGATCGCCTGCTCGTCGTCGCGGTCCTTGGCCAGGCGCTCGATCTCCTCGCGCTCGATCGCCTGGGCGCGCTCGTCCTTGTCGACGCCGTGGCGGTTGAACACGCGCACTTCGACCACCGTGCCGGTGACGCCCGGCGGCACGCGCAGCGAGGTGTCGCGCACGTCGGAGGCCTTCTCGCCGAAGATGGCGCGCAGGAGCTTCTCCTCCGGCGTCATCGGGCTCTCGCCCTTCGGCGTGATCTTGCCGCACAGGATGTCGCCGGCCTGGACCTCGGCGCCGATATAGACGATGCCGGCCTCGTCGAGGTTCTTCAGCGCCTCTTCCGACACGTTCGGAATGTCGCGCGTGATCTCCTCCGGTCCGAGCTTGGTGTCGCGGGCGGCGACCTCGAACTCCTCGATATGGATCGAGGTGAACACGTCCTCCTTGGCGATGTTCTCGCTGAGGAGGATCGAGTCCTCGAAGTTGTAGCCGTTCCACGGCATGAAGGCGACCAGCACGTTGCGGCCGAGCGCCAGCTCGCCGAGCTCGGTCGAGGGGCCGTCGGCGATGATGTCGCCCTTGCGGACGACGTCACCGACGCGCACCAGCGGCTTCTGCGTGATGCAGGTCGACTGGTTCGAGCGCTGGAACTTCATCAGCCGGTAGATGTCGACGCCCGACTTGGTCGGATCGAGATCCTCGGTGGCGCGGATGACGATACGGGTGGCGTCGACCTGGTCGATGATGCCGGTGCGGCGCGCGGCGATGGCCGCGCCGGAGTCGCGGGCGACGACCGCTTCCATGCCGGTGCCGACGAAGGGCGCGTCGGCGCGCACCAGCGGCACGGCCTGGCGCTGCATGTTGGCGCCCATCAGCGCGCGGTTGGCGTCGTCGTTCTCGATGAACGGGATCAGCGCCGCGGCGACGGAGACCAGCTGCTTGGGCGACACGTCCATGTAGTCGACGCGGTCGGGCGTGACCATCAGCACGTCACCGGCATGGCGGCAGGTGACGAACTCCTCGGTCAGGCGGCCGTCCTTGTCGATCGGCACGTTGGCCTGCGCGACATAGTATTTCTGCTCTTCCATCGCCGAGAGATAGACCACCTCGGGCGTGAGCTGGCCGTCGCGCAGGCGCCGGTACGGCGCCTCGATGAAGCCGTACTTGTTGACGCGCGCGAAGGTCGCCAGCGAGTTGATCAGACCGATGTTCGGGCCTTCCGGCGTCTCGATCGGGCAGATGCGGCCGTAATGGGTCGGGTGCACGTCGCGCACCTCGAAGCCGGCGCGCTCGCGCGTCAGGCCGCCCGGGCCGAGCGCCGACAGGCGGCGCTTGTGGGTGATCTCCGACAGCGGGTTGGTCTGGTCCATGAACTGGGAGAGCTGCGAGGAGCCGAAGAACTCGCGCACGGCGGCGGCCGCCGGCTTGGCGTTGATCAGGTCCTGCGGCATCACCGTGTCGACGTCGACCGAGGACATGCGCTCCTTGATGGCGCGCTCCATGCGCAGCAGGCCGACGCGGTACTGGTTCTCCATCAGCTCGCCGACCGAGCGCACCCGGCGGTTGCCGAGATGATCGATGTCGTCGATGTCGCCCTTGCCGTCGCGCAGGTCCACCAGCGTCTTGACGACGGCGATGATGTCCTCCTTGCGCAGGATGCGCACCGTGTCCTCGGCGTCGAGGTCGAGGCGCATGTTCATCTTGACGCGGCCGACCGCCGACAGGTCATAGCGCTCGGGGTCGAAGAACAGCGACTGGAACATCGCCTCGGCCGAATCGATGGTCGGCGGCTCGCCCGGACGCATGACGCGGTAGATGTCGAACAGCGCCTCCTCGCGGGTGGCGTTCTTGTCGACCGCGAGGGTGTTGCGGATATAGCCGCCGACCGTGATGTGGTCGATGTCGAGCACCGGCACCTCGTCGAAGCCGGCATCGGTGAGGATCTTGAGGTTCTTCTCGGTCAGCTCGTCGCCGGCCTCCAGATAGATCTCGCCGGTCTTGAGGTTGACGATGTCCTCGGAGACGTACTGGCCGATCAGGTCCTCATTGGCGACCTTGAGCGCCTTGAGGCCCTTCTCCGCCAGCTGCTTGGCGCTGCGCGCGGTCAGCTTGCCGCCGGCCTCCACCACCACCTCGCCGGTATCGGCGTCGACCAGGTCCACCGTGGGCTTGAAGCCCTTCATGCGGTTCCAGTCGTAGGGCACGCGCCAGCCGCCGCCGGCGCGGGTATAGGTGATCGACTTGTAGAAGGTCGACAGGATCTCCTCGCCGTCCATGCCGAGCGCGAACAGGAGCGAGCTCACCGGGATCTTGCGGCGGCGGTCGATGCGCGCGTGCACGATGTCCTTGGCGTCGAACTCGATGTCGAGCCAGGAGCCGCGATAGGGGATGATGCGGGCGGCGAACAGGAGCTTGCCCGAGGAATGGGTCTTGCCCTTGTCGTGGTCGAAGAACACGCCCGGCGAACGGTGCATCTGCGAGACGATGACGCGCTCGGTGCCGTTGACGATGAAGGTGCCGTTGGACGTCATGAGCGGCATGTCGCCCATGTAGACGTCCTGCTCCTTGATGTCCTTGACCGAGCGCGCGCCGGTCTCCTCGTCGACATCGAACACGATGAGGCGCAGCGTCACCTTGAGCGGGGCGGCAAAGGTCATGCCCCGCTGGCGGCACTCGTCCACGTCGTATTTCGGGCCTTCGAACTCGTAGTTGACGAATTCGAGCATGGCCTTGTTCGAGAAGTCCGAGATCGGGAACACCGACCGGAAGACGGCCTGCAGACCCTCTTCCGTCCGTCCGCCCTCGGGTTCCTCGACCTGCAGGAATTGGTCGTAGGACGCCTTCTGAACCTCGATGAGGTTCGGCATCGTCGCCACTTCACGGATCTTTCCGAAAAACCGGCGGACGCGCTTGCGGGCAGTGGTCGTCTGAGCCATGTCGCTCCTCGCTCAACCTGCAGGATGGGCTCCCGAGCGGCTCGGCGCCGCCACGGAAATCCTGCGCATTCGATCCATCGTCGGCGGATCTCCCGCCCCGACGGCAGATCCGAGAGCCGGCACGGCCAGGCGCTCGGATACGACGTCGCCGCGTTGGTCAAAACGCGGAAAGGCTCCGGGGCGAACCCCGGAGCCAGAACTCTCGAAGCGGGCTCGCTTACTTGAGCTCGGCCTTGGCGCCGACCTTCTCGAGCTGGGCCTTGAGCTTCTCGGCCTCGTCCTTGGCAATGCCTTCCTTCACGGGCTTGGGCGCACCTTCGACCAGGTCCTTGGCTTCCTTGAGGCCGAGGCCGGTGATCGCGCGGACCTCCTTGATGACCTCGATCTTCTTGTCGCCGACGGCGGCGAGGACGACGGTGAACTCGGTCTGCTCCTCGACCGGAGCGGCGGCGGCGCCACCACCACCCGGAGCGACGGCAACCGCCACGGCAGCCGCGGCGGACACGCCCCACTTCTCCTCGAGCAGCTTGGCGAGCTCGGCAGCCTCGAGCACGGTCAGGCTCGAGAGGTCGTCAACGATCTTGGCAAGATCAGCCATTGTCTTTCATCCTGTCTTTCGGTTCGTACCGGTTTGGGTTTGAACGGCCTTACGCCGCTTCGTCTCGTTTGGCATAGGCCCCGAACACGCGGGCGAGCTTGGCCGCCGGCGCAGTGGTGAGCTGGGCCAGCTTGGTCGCGGGAGCCTGGACAAGGCCCACGATCTTGGCACGCAGCTCATCCAGGGACGGCATGGTGGCGAGCGCCTTCACACCGTCCGAGTTCAGGGCGGTCTTGCCCATCGCGCCGCCGAGGATCACGAATTTCTCGTTGCCCTTGGCGAAATCGACGGCGACCTTCGGCGCCGCCACGGGATCGCTGCTGTAGGCCAGCAGCGTCGGCCCCTTGAGCAGGGGTGCGATCGTGGCGACATCCGTGCCATCGAGAGCGATCTTGGCGAGGCGGTTCTTGGCGACCTTCACGGTCGCGCCAGCCTGCTTCATCTCCTTGCGGAGCTTCTGCATCTGGGCGACGGTCAGGCCGGAATAGTGAGCCACCACGACGACGCCAGTGGTCTGGAAGACCTGCTGGAGGACGCCGATGAGCTCCTTCTTTTCCGCTCTTTCCACGTTGCTCTCTCCGGTTGCGGCTCATCCTCTATCGAATGAACCGCCCGTTGCACCTGCCGCCCCGGCGTACCGGCCTCAGCCGGCTCCGAAGCGACGTCGGAGTGCCTGTCCCCCGCCGCCGTCCCGAAGGGCGATGGCAGGTGCACGGATCGAACCAAATTCAATGCCCCCGCCGTGTCGGGCGGGCACCACAAACCGGTCTTCCCCGTCTGTGCAGGCCGGCCGAGCCGTCAACGCGACGGTCCCTTCGGATTAAGCGGGTTGCCCCGCGCCTGCAGTCTCGGACAGGACATGACCGGAACGGCGATAGGGTTGCCCCCTCGCCTTCCGGTCAGTCTTCCGCCCGGATTTCTCCGGACGGCCATTCGGACCCGACCGCCTGAGCGACCGAGTCGAGAACCCTAGAGTTCGAATGAGGGGCCGTACATAAGGCCTCGCGCGCCGTCTGCCAAGGGGAAAGTTGAGGATTTGTCAAGTTGATTGTGGAGGGCCGCCGCGAGGCGCCGCGACCTGCCGCCGCACCGCTCCTCGGCCGGGCAGGCCTGCGCTTCCCGCCACCCAGCCGTCAACAGACGAAAGGCCCCGCCGAAGCAGGGCCTTCCCAACCGTCCCGCCCGGCGCCGAGGCTCAGGCCCCGAGCACCGCCGACGGCTCGATCTTGACGCCCGGGCCCATGGTCGAGGAGATGGCGACGCGCTGGACATAGGTGCCCTTGGCGCCCGTGGGCTTGGCCTTGATCACAGCGTCGGCGAAGGCCTTGATGTTCTCGGCCAGCTTCTCGGCCGGGAACGAGGCCTTGCCGACGGCGCCGTGGACGATGCCAGCCTTCTCGACGCGGAACTCGACCGAGCCGCCCTTGGAGGCCTTGACCGCATTGGTGATGTCCATGGTCACGGTGCCGACCTTGGGGTTCGGCATCAGGCCGCGCGGGCCGAGCACCTTGCCGAGGCGGCCGACCAGCGGCATCATGTCGGGCGTGGCGATGCAGCGATCGAACTCGATCTTGCCTTCGGTCACGGTCTGGACCAGGTCCTCCGCGCCGACCACGTCGGCGCCGGCCGCCCTGGCCTCGTCGGCCTTGGCGCCGCGCGCGAACACGGCGACCCGCAGGGTCCGGCCGGAGCCGTTCGGCAGGTTGCAGACGCCGCGGACCATCTGGTCGGCATGGCGCGGGTCGACGCCGAGGTTCATGGCGATCTCGACGGTCTCGTCGAACTTGGCCTTGGCGCGGTCCTTGACGAGCTTCACCGCTTCGTCGAGGCCGTAGAGCTTGATGCGGTCGATGCCGTCCTTCGCCGCGCGAATACGCTTTCCGTCAGACATGCCGATCACCCAACAATCTCGAGGCCCATCGACTGGGCGGAACCCTTCACCATGGCCATGGCAGCCTCGACCGAATCGCAGTTCAGGTCGGGCAGCTTGGTGGTCGCGATCTCGCGGATCTGCGCGGTCGTGACCTTGCCCGCCTTGGCGCCCTTGCCGGGCGTCTGCGAGCCGGATTTGATGCCGGCCGCTTCCTTCAGGTAGAAGGAGATCGGCGGCAGCTTCATCTCGAAAGTGAAGGACCGGTCCTGATAGGCCGTGATGATCACGGGAATCGGGGTCCCCTTGACCATCTGCGCCGTCTTCGCGTTGAAGGCCTTGCAGAATTCCATGATGTTGAGGCCGCGCTGGCCGAGCGCGGGGCCGATCGGCGGCGAGGGGTTCGCGGAACCCGCCGGCACCTGCAGCTTGATATAGCCTGTGACTTTCTTCGCCATCAGTTGCTCCTTTGGCGGATCGCTCCGCCGGTTGGTGGCCGCCCCGCCCGCTCGGGGACGTGGAGGCCGGAGGACCGCGGTGCGATTCGGACCGGCGGCGATAAGCCCGGCCGTTTCTCCCGCGTTCGGTCAGTCCGAAAAGGTCAGACCTTCTCGACCTGCCCGTATTCCAGTTCGACCGGGGTCGCCCGGCCGAAGATCGAGACCGCCACCTTGAGGCGCGCCCGCGCCTCGTCGACTTCCTCGACCGTCCCGTTGAACGAGGCGAACGGGCCGTCCGCCACGCGCACCTGCTCGCCGATCTCGTAGGAGATCGACGGCTTCGGCCGCTCGACGCCGTCGGCGACCTGGCCCTTGATCCGCTCCGCCTCGCGATCGGGGATCGGCACCGGCTTGGCCTTGTCGGCCCCGAGGAAGCCCGTCACCTTCGGCGTGTTCTTGATGAGGTGGTGCACCTCATCGGTGAGCTCGCACTTCACCAGGACGTAGCCCGGGAAGAACTTGCGCTCGGTGTCGACCTTGCGGCCGCGGCGCACCTCGACGACCTTCTCGGTCGGCACCAGGATCTCGTCGAAATATTCGCTCAGGCCGCGCTGGGCGACCTGCTCGCGGATCGAGGCCGCGACCTTGTTCTCGAAGTTCGAATAGGCGTGAACGATGTACCAGCGCTTGGCCATGGTGGTGGACCCCTCAATGGCCGAGGCCGAGAAGCAGGCCGACGGCCTGCTTCAGGACGAAGTCCGAGATCATGAAGAAGATCGATGCGGCGATCGCGAAGACGAAGACCATCACTGCCGTCGTCACCGTCTCGCGCCGGGTCGGCCAGGTCACCTTCGATGTTTCGCTCCGCACCTGCTGCAGGAACTGGAACGGATTGGTCTTCGCCATCGTCTATCCGCCGTCACATTGCCGGAAGCCCGGCGCCATACCCCAAATCCGGGGATTTGGAAACAATGCAAAACCGAGGGAGCGGCGACGCCACATCCCCCGGCTCGGGATTCTCGCGAAAAAAGCGTGGACGCCTCGTTCGCCATGAACTGGCAGGGGCAGCAGGGCTCGAACCTACGACCTGCGGTTTTGGAGACCGCCGCTCTACCAACTGAGCTATACCCCTACGCGAAACGCGCCGCGCGGCGATTACATAGCGACACGGACGCGCCGACGCAACAGCGTTTGCGCTCGTTTCCCCAGCAGCGTCCCGCGGCTTCAGCCACGACGCGCTGCTTTGATTCCAAGGCCGGCTCGGGAGAACCTGCCGAGCCTCAGGCCGGCTGGACCTCGACGGCGGTGCCGTAGGCGAGCACCTCGGTGATCCCGTCCATGATCTCGTTGGCGTCGTAGCGCATGGCGATCACGGCGTTGGCGCCGACCTCCTCGGCGTGCCGGACGAGGAGGTCGTAGGCCTCCTGGCGGGCGGTCTCGGCCAGGTTGGTGTAGACGGAGATGTTGCCGCCGAACAGCGACTGGATCGCCCCGCCGATATTGCCGATGACGCTGCGCGAGCGCACCGTGATGCCGCGCACCACGCCGAAATGCCGGACGATGCGGTAGCCCGCGAGGTCGTTGGTGGTCACGACGATCATGACGCTTCCCCCAAAAGAAGATCGGCGTGGAGTGAACCACGCCGATCGGTCTTGCGCCAGGAGGGCCCCGCGATCACTCCGGAAATGATCGCTGCGCGGCTGCGCGCACGACGGTTGCTGCGCGATCGCGTGCACGACGGTTGCTGCGCAACCGCGTGGGGGTCACTCGATGATGGTCGCGACGACGCCGGCGCCGACGGTGCGGCCACCTTCGCGGATGGCGAAGCGCAGCTTCTCCTCCATGGCGATCGGCACGA
>NZ_JAUSVX010000040.1 GCF_030814995.1 Labrys wisconsinensis
ACGAATTGACGGAGCGCATTCCGCATCTGCTCACGCAGATGCCATAACGCTCTCAAAACGTCAGTACGTCGAAGTTCCATCCGGCCGCCCTCTCGAGCGGCCCGCAAGGACCTCGTCGCCTGCGTTTCTCTTTCTTCCGATGCAATTGTCAAACAGCGTGGGACAGCATAACCATCCCCAATCCACCCGGCGACGACCTCTCCGCCCGACCAGTAAGGCCGGGTGGGCCTAAGGCACAGAGGAGAAAAACCGAAGCCGCGGCCTCGCTCGCCAGTGGCTGGCGGCGACGCCGTCGTTGATGACGCTGATATAGGGTCCTGGCCCTCGCCCTGTCAACAGGGGTTTTTCGTTTTTTTGACAGACCGGTGACACCCCGGCGACGTCTGTGGACAACTCGCGACGATACTGCGGCTAAATATTTGGCCCTGCTCGATTTCTCCGTTGTCCACACGCCCGGGTGCCACAGATCCCGTCCGCGCCGGGGTCCGCCGGCCGTCCTCGCGGGCAGGACGAACCGTCCTCGCGGGCAGGACGAGAGGCCGCTGCGCCGGCCGCGCGGCCGGTCCCGCCGCTGCCGCCCCCCCCGGCGCAGCGGCCCCACTTCGGCCCTATTGCTCGCTCTTAAGGGCTTCACGCGGGACAGACGCGGGCGCGATTGACCTCGGCGGCAGGCTGGGGCACCGTCCGTGCAGCCGACGCCGGGCGGCGGCGCGTCGGAAGTGGGATCGGACGGTTTGCAAACGAGAAGCTTCGCCCAGGAGGCTCGGGAGATCGTGCGGCCGGAGTCCCGGGCGGACCGATTCGGATCGGTCGACCCAGGCAGAGAGCCGCCACTGGCCTTCGACGAAGACCGCGCGCCGGACCGGCGGCGCGTCAGCATCCGCTGGCTGACCGGCACCATCCTCACCGGCCTGTTCGGCGCCACCCTGATGGGCGGCGCGGTCTATGCAGCACTCGACGGCGAGTACAGCTTCGCACGGGCGCCGCTCGCCGCGCCCGTGCCGGCGCGCGACGGCGCGGCGACGTCGGACAGCGGCAGCAATGCCGGCCGCAAGTCGGACCGCATCCTGACCCAGACCGATACGGTGGCCGCCCATCAGGTGATCCGGGTCTCGACCACCACCAAGGTCGGCGAGAAGGACGTGATCAAGGTCAAGCCCTTCGCCCGCGTCATGGCCAACCTGGCGCTCGTGGCCGGCGACCTCGCCGACAAGGTGCCGAAATACAATCCCCTGCAGATCATCGCCGCGGCCAATCCGGAGCCGGCGGCGGTCTCGGCCCTGGTCGAGGACGACGGCGAGGTCAGCGTCGCCACCCGCGACCTGGCGGGCGTGAAGGTGGAGGCCGATGCCGGCCTGACGCTCACCGACGAGCAGATCCGCGGCCTGGTACGCGAGCAGGCCTCGTTCGAGGCGAGCGCGGTGTCGATCACCATCCCGCCGCAGCTCCTCGCCCTCGGCGTGAGCGACACGGGCCTGTCCTCGGTGGCCATCCCCTACGGGGTGGAGGGGGTCGACACCGCCTCGGCGCTGGAAGTGTCGATCGTCCCGGAGAACGTCACCGACGTCGGCAAGACCAGCACCACGACGGGCGGCGGGAGCAGCGAGCGCACCATCACGGTGCAGCAGGCCGGCACGCTCGCCGCCCTGCTCAAGACGCTCGGGGCCGGCGACGAGGACGGGCTGGCGATCGGCAAGCTCCTGGGCGATGCGGCGAGCCTCAACGAGGGCCAGCGCGTGCGCGTCCTGGTCGAGCCCATGCCCGACGACAAGAACCGTGTCCGGCCCGTGCGGGTCTCGGTCTACAACGCCGACCAGCATCTGGGCACCGTCGCCCTGTCCGACAACGGCGACTATGTCACCGTCGCCGATCCCGACACGACCGAGGTCGCCAATGCCGACACCGACGACGGCGGCGGCGACCGGGTCGGCGGCATCCGGCTCTATGATTCGATCTACGAGACGGCGCTCAAGCAGCAGGTGCCGTCGGATCTGATCGACGCGCTGATGCGGATCTACGCCTACGACGTCGACCTCAGCCGCCGCACCCGCCCCGGCGACAATTTCGAGGTGTTCTACGAGCAGGACGAGAGCGGCAAGCCGCTGGGCGACATCCTCTACACCTCGCTGAGCATCGACGGCGACATGAAGCGCTATTATCGCTTCGTCAGCCCGGACGACGGGCAGGTCGACTATTACGACGAGCAGGGGCGCTCCGCGCGCAAGTTCCTGATGCGCAAGCCGATCAACGGCGGCGAGATGCGCTCGACCTTCGGCCTGCGCCGCCATCCGATTCTCGGCTATTACAAGATGCACACCGGCGTCGACTGGGCCGACAAGGTCGGCACGCCGATCCTGGCCACCGGCAACGGCACCATCGTCAAGGCGGGCTGGCAGAACGGCTATGGCCGGCACATCGAGATCCAGCACGCCAACGGCTATCTCACCACCTATTCGCACATGCAGGGCTTCGCTCGCGGCATCGAGCCCGGGGTGAAGGTCAAGCTCGGACAGGTCATCGGCTTCCTCGGCTCATCGGGCCTGTCCACCGGGCCGCACTGCCACTACGAAGTGAAGATCAACGGCAATTTCGTCGACCCGATGCGCATCAAGCTGCCGCAGGGCCGCGAGCTCAGCGGCGACCTGCTGGCCGAGTTCCGGCAGGAGCGCGCCCGCCTCGACGCGATGATGAACAAGGCACCGGTCGCCGAAGCGGCGTCGGCCACGAAGGGGACCTGACCCGGCCGGCGTCAGAGGCCGAACTTGTAGGAGCTCTGCAGGAAGGCGCCGAAGCGCTCGGTGACGAAGGTCTCGGGCTCCTTCACATAGGCATAGGTGGTGGAGGAGACGGGCACGCCGAACTTGGCGTCGGCATCGGCGGTCATGCGCCAGTAGCGCACGCCCGCGCCGATGCTCCAGTCGTCGGTCAGCTGATAGGCGGCCGTGGCCTCGAGCTGGACGCCGTTGCGGCCGTCGCCATTCTCCTGGATGTCGGTCTTGATGTCGGTGCGCAGCCAGTGGTGGTCGACGCCGGAGAAGGACGTGTAGGGCACCCAGGCCGCGTCGAGGCCGAGCCTCAGCCGGTCGAACAGCAGCACTTCGGCGTTGACGCCGACGCGCGCCGAGGTCCATCGCGCCTGCTCGGTGATGGCGAGCACCCCGGAGAGCACGTCGCCGGGCGCGCAGACATCGGGATTGGTGGCGGTCTGCGTGCAGCCATAGGCATTCACCTTCTCGTCGAGATAGTGGACGCCGGCGAAGATGCCGATCTTGTAGGTCGGCTCCTTGATCAGGTTGTAGCCGAAATCGGCGCTGACATAGTTGAGCGTCCCGTCCTTCTGCTTGCTGTCGGTGCTGGAATAGGGCGAGATGAAGGGCTCGAAATCCTCGTCCCGCAGCGAGCCGCTGCCGATGCGGCCGAGGCCGACATAGCCCTTGAGGAAATAGTCGTCCTGCTCGACGCGGCCGTAGGCTTCGCCGCCATAGGCGTCGAGACCGTCATAGGTGAGGCGCGACAGGAGCTGCCTGCCATAGGCCGGCTGGGTGTAGAGCTTCTTGGCGAGCTTGCCGGTGCTGTACCAGGCGCGCAGGCCGACCTCGACGCTGGTGTCCGAGGTCCAGGCAGTATCCGTGCCGCGCAGCACGTCGCCGTCGAAGTCGGCGGCACGGGCCGCGCCGGCCGCCAGCGCCGAACCGCAGAGGGCCAGCAGCAAGACCTTGCTTCCGACGATCGCCATGTCGTCCCCCGTCCCTCGTTCGCCGATGCTGACGGGATTAAGCGATCATTAGCCTTAACAATCGGTTGACGCAGCGTCCACCGCACACGGATCCGTTGAATCCTGAGGCAGAAAAGAGGCGGGCCGAAGCCCGCCCCCTGCCCTCTCGTGGCGGCGGCTCACGCGGCGGCGCTGACCGCGCGCTCGCCGATGATCAGGCCGGAGCCCGAGGCCGAGATCGGCAGCCGGTCGCCGTCGCGCACGTCGCCGGCGAGGATCATCTCGGCCAGCGGATCCTGCACCAGCTTCTGGATGACGCGCTTCAGCGGGCGGGCGCCATAGGCGGGGTCGTAGCCCTTGTCGGCGAGGAAGCGCCGCGCCGCGTCGTCGAGCGCGAGCGTGATCTTGCGCTCGTCCAGGAGCTTCTGCAGCCGCGCCATCTGGATGTCGACGATCGTCCCCATCTGCTCGCGCCGCAGGCGGTGGAACAGGATGATCTCGTCGACCCGGTTGAGGAACTCGGGGCGGAAATGCGCGCGCACCACCGCCATCACCTCCTCGCGCACCGCTTCGGAGTCCTGGCCTTCCGGCTGGTTCACCAGGTACTCCGCCCCCAGGTTCGAGGTCATGACGATCAGGGTGTTGCGGAAGTCGACCGTCCGCCCCTGCCCGTCCGTGAGCCGCCCGTCGTCGAGCACCTGCAGGAGGATGTTGAAGACATCCGGATGCGCCTTCTCGATCTCGTCGAACAGCACGACCTGATAGGGCCGGCGCCGCACCGCCTCGGTCAGCGCCCCGCCCTCGTCATAGCCGACATAGCCGGGCGGCGCGCCGATCAGCCGGGCGACCGAGTGCTTCTCCATGTATTCCGACATGTCGACGCGCAGCAGCGCCGAATCGTCGTCGAACAGGAAGGCGGCGAGCGCCTTGGTCAGCTCGGTCTTGCCGACGCCGGTGGGCCCGAGGAAGATGAAGGAGCCGATCGGCCGGTTCGGGTCCTGCAGGCCGGCGCGGGCGCGCCGGACCGCGGTCGAGACCGCCTTCACCGCCTCGCCCTGGCCGACGACGCGCTGGGCCAGCACGTCCTCCATGCGCAGGAGCTTGTCCTTCTCGCCCTCCAGCATGCGGTCGACCGGCACGCCGGTCCAGCGCGACACGACCTGCGCCACGTGGTCGGCGGTGACGGCCTCCTCGACCATGCCGGCCTTCTCGCCGGCTGCCTCGGTCTCGGCCAGCTCCTTCTCCAACTGCGGGATGACGCCATAGGTGAGCTCGCCGGCGCGCTGATATTCGCCGCGGCGCTGGGCATTGACGAGGTCGTTGCGCGCTTCGTCGAGCTTCTTCTTCAGCTCGGCCGCATGGCCGAGCTTGTCCTTCTCCGCCTTCCAGCGGGTGGTGAGCTCGGCCGAGCGCTGATCGAGCTCGGCGAGCTCCTTCTCCAGGCGGCCGAGCCGATCCTTCGAGGCGGCGTCGCTCTCCTTCTTCAGGGCTTCCTGCTCGATCCTGAGCTGCAGGGCGCGCCGGTCGATCTCGTCGAGCTCCTCGGGCTTGGAATCGACCTGCATGCGCAGGCGCGCCGCCGCCTCGTCGACGAGGTCGATGGCCTTGTCGGGCAGGAAGCGGTCGGTGATGTAGCGGTTCGACAGCGTCGCGGCCGCGACGATGGCGCCGTCGGTGACCCGCACCCGGTGATGCTGCTCGTATTTCTCCTTGAGGCCGCGCAGGATCGACACCGTGTCCTCGACCGAGGGCTCGGAGACGAAGACCGGCTGGAAGCGCCGGGCGAGCGCC
>NZ_JAUSVX010000041.1:2500-5410 GCF_030814995.1 Labrys wisconsinensis
GGTATTGAGACCCTGAATCCATAGGGGTTTCAAAGCGAACCCAGGGAACTGAAACATCTAAGTACCTGGAGGAAAGGACATCAACCGAGACTCCGCTAGTAGTGGCGAGCGAACGCGGACCAGGCCAGTGCCCTGCAAACTCATACCAGAACCGCATGGAAAGGCGGGCCGGAGCGGGTGATAGCCCCGTATGGATCAGGAGAATGCAGGGACTTGAGTAGGGCGGGACACGTGAAATCCTGTCTGAACATGGGGGGACCACCCTCCAAGCCTAAGTACTCCTCAGTGACCGATAGCGAACCAGTACCGTGAGGGAAAGGTGAAAAGATCCCCGACGAGGGGAGTGAAACAGATCCTGAAACCGGATGCCTACAAACAGGCGGAGCCCGCAAGGGTGACGCCGTACCTTTTGTATAATGGGCCAGCGACTTAGTGAGACGGGCGAGCTTAAGCCGATAGGTGTAGGCGCAGCGAAAGCGAGTCTGAACAGGGCGTTCAGTCCGTCTTATTAGACCCGAAACCGATGTGATCTAGCCATGAGCAGGTTGAAGGTGGGGTAACACCCACTGGAGGACCGAACCGGTGTCTGTTGAAAAAGCCTCGGATGACTTGTGGCTAGGGGTGAAAGGCCAATCAAACTCGGAAATAGCTGGTTCTCCGCGAAATCTATTTAGGTAGAGCGTCGCATGAATGCTCCAGGGGGTAGAGCACTGGATGGGCTAGGGGATCTTACCGATCTACCAAACCTAACCAAACTCCGAATACCTGGAAGCACTATGTGGCAGACAGACGGCGGGTGCTAACGTCCGTCGTCGAGAGGGAAAAAACCCTGACCACCAGCTAAGGCCCCCAATTCGTGGCTAAGTGGTAAAGGATGTGAGGATCCCATAACAACCAGGAGGTTGGCTTAGAAGCAGCCATCCTTTAAAGAAAGCGTAACAGCTCACTGGTCTAAACAAGGGTCTTTGCGCCGACAATGTAACGGGGCTCAAGCCACGAGCCGAAGCTGTGGGTGTGCGCAAGCACGCGGTAGCGGAGCGTTCCATAGGCCTGTGAAGGCGGACCCGTGAGGGCCGCTGGAGGTATTGGAAGTGCGAATGCTGGCATGAGTAACGACAAACAGTGTGAGAGACACTGTCGCCGAAAGTCCAAGGGTTCCTGCGTAAAGTTAATCTGCGCAGGGTTAGTCGGCCCCTAAGGCGAGGCTGAAAAGCGTAGTCGATGGGAATGCGGTGAATATTCCGCAACCAGTGGAAGGTGACGAATCCTTGATTTCGTCTGGTCTTATCGGATTGACCGGGCGGATGCGGGGTTCCAGGAAATAGCCTCCACAAGAGACCGTACCCGAAACCGACACAGGTGGACTGGTAGAGTATACCAAGGCGCTTGAGAGAATGATGCTGAAGGAACTCGGCAATTTGCCTCCGTAACTTCGGGATAAGGAGGCCTCGTCGGCGGGCAACCGTTGGCGAGGGGCACAAACTAGGGGGTGGCGACTGTTTAACAAAAACACAGGGCTCTGCTAAGCCGCAAGGCGACGTATAGGGTCTGACGCCTGCCCGGTGCCGGAAGGTTAAGAGGAGAGGTGCAAGCTTTGAATCGAAGCCCCGGTAAACGGCGGCCGTAACTATAACGGTCCTAAGGTAGCGAAATTCCTTGTCGGGTAAGTTCCGACCTGCACGAATGGCGTAACGATCTCCCCGCTGTCTCCAGCATCAACTCAGTGAAATTGAATTCCCCGTGAAGATGCGGGGTTCCTGCACTTAGACGGAAAGACCCCGTGCACCTTTACTATAACTTTACACTGGCATTCGTGTTTGCATGTGTAGGATAGGTGGTAGGCTTTGAAGCGAGGGCGCCAGCTCTCGTGGAGCCACCCTTGAAATACCACCCTTATGAACATGGATGTCTAACCGCGACCCGTCATCCGGGCCCGGGACAGTGTATGGTGGGTAGTTTGACTGGGGCGGTCGCCTCCCAAAGAGTAACGGAGGCGTGCGAAGGTGGGCTCAGACCGGTCGGAAATCGGTCGTCGAGTGCAATGGCATAAGCCCGCCTGACTGCGAGACTGACAAGTCGAGCAGAGACGAAAGTCGGCCATAGTGATCCGGTGGTCCGTTGTGGAACGGCCATCGCTCAACGAATAAAAGGTACGCCGGGGATAACAGGCTGATGATTCCCAAGAGTCCATATCGACGGAATCGTTTGGCACCTCGATGTCGACTCATCACATCCTGGGGCTGGAGAAGGTCCCAAGGGTTCGGCTGTTCGCCGATTAAAGTGGTACGTGAGTTGGGTTCAAAACGTCGTGAGACAGTTTGGTCCCTATCTGGTGTGGGCGCAGGAGAATTGAGAGGATCTGTCCTTAGTACGAGAGGACCGGGATGGACGTACCTCTGGTGGACCTGTTGTGGCGCCAGCCGCAGTGCAGGGTAGCTATGTACGGACGGGATAACCGCTGAAGGCATCTAAGCGGGAAACCCACCTCAAGATGAGTTCTCCCTTGAAAGCCGTGGTAGACCACCACGTTGATAGGCCGGATGTGGAAGCGCCGCGAGGCGTGCAGCTGACCGGTACTAATCGCTTGATCGGCTTGATCGCTCCCATCATCCATGCTCACAGCGCGGCCCGAAGGGCCGTCGCGACGTCGCGACCTCGAAGAGGTCGTCGACATGCGACCGACAGGTCGTCCCTCGCAACCCGTAGGGTTGTCGAGCCCGTCGCACACAGCGCGACAAAGACCCTTGCTTCCGTGTCCTTCGCCGGCCTGGTGGCCTTAGCGAGGAGCCTGAACCCGATCCCATCCCGAACTCGGCCGTTAAACTCCTCCGCGCCGATGGTACTATGTCTCAAGACCTGGGAGAGTAGGTCGTCGCCAGGCCTGCCAAGAACACGTCCTCCTCACAATGC
>NZ_JAUSVX010000042.1 GCF_030814995.1 Labrys wisconsinensis
TCGCTGCCGTCAGAGACGTCTTCCCATGGTCGACGTGCCCGATCGTCCCGATGTTGCAGTGCGGCTTGTTGCGCTCAAATTTCTCTTTGGCCATCGTGGCCTCCTTCACCAATCGCCGCCGGAACGGCGGATGAAACGTTGAACAGCAGGGTCAGATCAGGCGTACTTGGCCTGGATCTCGGCGGCGACGTTGGACGGCGCCTGCTCGTAATGGTCGAACTGCATGGTGTAGCTGGCACGTCCCTGGCTGAACGAGCGCAGGTGGTTGACGTAGCCGAACATGTTCATCAGCGGCACCATGGCATTGACGACATTGGCGTTGCCGCGCATGTCCTGGCCCTGGATCTGGCCGCGCCGCGAGTTGAGGTCGCCGATGACCGAGCCGGTATACTCTTCCGGGGTCACGACCTCGACCTTCATGATCGGCTCGAGCAGGACCGAACCACCCTTCTGCAGACCCTCGCGCAGGGCCGCCCGCGAAGCGATTTCGAAGGCCAGCGCCGACGAGTCGACCTCGTGGTAGGCGCCGTCGATCAGCGTCACCTTGACGTCGACCACCGGGAAGCCGGCGACGACGCCCGCGCCCAGCACCGAGTTGAGGCCCTTCTCGACGCCCGGGATATATTCCTTGGGCACCGAACCGCCGATGACCTTCGACTCGAACTCGAAGCCCTTGCCGGGCTCGTTCGGCTCGACCACGAACTTGACGCGGGCGAACTGGCCGGTGCCGCCGGTCTGCTTCTTGTGGGTGTAGTCGATCTCGGCCCGCTTGGTGATCTTCTCGCGGAAGGCCACCTGCGGCGCGCCGACATTGACGTCGACCTTGTGGGTGCGCTTGAGGATGTCGACCTTGATGTCGAGATGCAGCTCGCCCATGCCCTTGATGATGGTCTGGCCCGACTCCTGGTCGGTCGAGACTCGGAAGGACGGGTCCTCGGCCGCGAGCTTGATCAGGGCCAGCGCCATCTTCTCCTGGTCGGCCTTGGTCTTGGGCTCCACGGCCATCTCGATGACGGGCTCGGGGAAATCCATGCGCTCGAGGATCACCGGCTTGTTCGGGTCGCACAGCGTGTCGCCGGTGCGGGTGTCCTTGAGGCCGACCAGCGCGACGATGTCGCCGGCATAGGCCTCGGCGATCTCCTCGCGGTTGTTGGCGTGCATGAGCACCATGCGGCCGACGCGCTCGGTCTTCTCGCGGGTCGAGTTGAGCAGCGAGGTGCCCTTCTCCAGCTTGCCGGAGTAGATGCGGCAGAAGGTCAGGACGCCGTACTGGTCGTCCATGATCTTGAAGCCGAGCAGCGACAGCGGCTCGCTGTCCGAGGACTTGCGCTCCGTCTCCTGCTCGGTCTTGGGATCGATGCCCTTGATCGCAGGCACGTCCACCGGCGAGGGCAGGTAGTCGACCACCGCGTCGAGCAGCGTCTGCACGCCCTTGTTCTTGAAGGCCGAGCCGGCGAGCACGGGATAGAAGGCGCCCTTGAGCACCGCCTTGCGGATCAGCCGCTTCAGCGTCGCCTCGTCCGGCTCGACGCCGTCGAGATAGGCGGTCATGGCGTCGTCGTCGAGCTCGACGGCCGCTTCCACCAGCGCCGTGCGATACTCCGCCGCCTTCTCCTCCAGGTCCGCCGGGATCGGCAGGTCTGAGTCGAACTCGGCGCCGAGCGCCTCGCCGGACCAGACCACCGCCTTCATGCGGACGAGATCGACGACGCCCTTGAAGTTGGATTCAGAACCGATCGGCAGCTGGATCGGAATCGGCTTGGCGCCGAGGCGCTTCACGATATCGTCGAGGCACTTGTAGAAGTCGGCGCCGGTCTTATCCATCTTGTTGGCGAAGACGATGCGCGGCACGTGGTACTTGTCGCCCTGGCGCCAGACGGTCTCGGTCTGCGGCTCGACGCCCTGGTTGGAATCGAGCACGCAGACGGCGCCGTCGAGCACGCGCAGCGAACGCTCGACCTCGATGGTGAAGTCGACGTGGCCGGGGGTGTCGATGATGTTCAGGCGCTTGCCGGCCCAGTAGGCCGTGGTGGCGGCCGACGTGATCGTGATGCCACGCTCCTGCTCCTGCTCCATGAAATCCATGGTCGCAGCGCCGTCGTGCACTTCGCCGATCTTGTGGCTCTTGCCGGTGTAGTAGAGGATCCGCTCGGTGGTCGTGGTCTTTCCGGCGTCGATATGCGCCATGATACCGAAGTTGCGGTAGTCCTCGATCGCGTGGGTGCGGGGCATCGTTCTGTC
This sequence comes from Labrys wisconsinensis, assembly GCF_030814995.1. Lineage (GTDB taxonomy): Bacteria > Pseudomonadota > Alphaproteobacteria > Rhizobiales > Labraceae > Labrys > Labrys wisconsinensis. The sequence continues at coordinate 2,242 of NZ_JAUSVX010000042.1, forward strand.
CTCGTCCGATCCGTTCGCGTTACCAGCGGTAATGCGAGAAGGCGCGGTTGGCTTCCGCCATGCGGTGGGTGTCTTCGCGTTTCTTCACCGCGTTGCCGCGGTTGTTGGAAGCATCGAGAAGCTCGGCCGACAGCCGCTCTTCCATGGTCTTTTCGTTGCGGGCGCGGGCCGCGGTCAGGATCCAGCGGATGGCGAGCGCCTGACGGCGCTCGGTGCGGACCTCGACCGGAACCTGGTAGGTGGCGCCGCCGACGCGGCGGGAGCGCACCTCGATCGCCGGGGCGACGTTGGCGAGGGCCGACTGGAACACGGTCAGCGGGCTCTGCTTGGCCTTGGCCTCGATCGTGTCGAAGGCGTCATAGACGATGCGCTCGGCAGCCGACTTCTTGCCGTCATACATGACGGCGTTCATGAACTTGGTGACGACGATATCGCCGAACTTGGGGTCCGGGATGATCTCTCGCTTCTCGGCGCGATGGCGACGGGACATGAAGTCTCTCCCTTACTTCGGACGCTTGGCGCCGTACTTCGAGCGGCGCTGCTTGCGGTTCTTGACGCCCTGGGTGTCGAGAACACCGCGGAGAATGTGGTAGCGCACGCCGGGAAGGTCCTTGACGCGACCGCCGCGGATCATGACCACCGAGTGCTCCTGGAGGTTATGGCCCTCGCCGGGGATGTAGCCGATCACCTCGAAACCGTTGGTGAGGCGCACCTTGGCGACCTTGCGCAGAGCCGAGTTCGGCTTCTTCGGCGTCGTGGTGTAGACGCGGGTGCACACGCCCCGCTTCTGCGGGCATGCTTCCAGGTGGCGCGCCTTTTCCCGATAGACGGGAGCCTGTCGCGGCTTGCGGATCAACTGGCTAATCGTCGGCATCGTTTGCCCTTCAGCTTCGAATTCGTGCGCCCCTTGCGGGGCGCGCCGTCCTGTCGTGCGTCAATCCACGCAAAACGAAACCGCGCCAGCTTCCCCGTCAGGGGATGCAAGCGCGACACTTACAGAGGACCACGGCGCTTGCGCGCAGCGGTCATGACCGGATCTGACTTTGATAGTCCGGAGGCAGCGTCTAAACCTTCGGTTCACATCTCGGCGACATGAACGATCGGGGCTTACCGCCTGCCCTGAAAGTTGCGCGTACATACTCAGCATGGCGGGCGCCGTCAAGGGCAAACACTGTCATGACGCGCATGTTCCGGCCGCAGCACAGGTATTCCGGCGCCGGCGCCCGGCATTACGGCCCAGGTTCCCCGACGGCCGGGGCCTTTACGGGACCTTTATATGCGCGGCGCCCGCGTCCTCTCGAAAATATATGTCGCGATCGGCAGATTTCCAGCCGGAACCACCCGGGCGTCCGGCCGAGGCACGCCGGCCGCTCGAATCGCACGAGATCGTCATGACCGCCCCCCGTCTTCCCACGCCCCTCCCCTCCCGACTCGCGCCGGCTTCGCGCGTGACGCTGCACGTCTTCCGGCTCGAGCTCGCAACGATCGCCCTTCTCGCCAATTTCGGGCCGAAGGGCTGGCCGGCGACGGCGGCCCTGCTGCTCGCCGTCTGCGCCCTCGTCCACAGCGCCGTCGCCACCGCGCTGGAACAGCCGATCGACCGGCCGAGCTTCACCGACTGGGACTGCGCCTCCTGGCTGGCGGCGCTCGCCTTCGCCTGCCTGATGCTCTGAGGCTCACACCGCCCGCATGGCTGCTGCCGGCGCATGCGGGCCATGCCCGTCCGGCGGCAGCGGCGCCGGCTCGTAATGGTCGAACTCCATCTCGTAGCTCGCCCGCCCCCGCGTGAACGAGCGCAGATGGTTGACATAGCCGAACATGTTGATCAGCGGCACCATGGCGGTGACGACATGAGCCTCGCCGCGCATGGTCCGCCCGAGGATCCGGCCGCGCCGCGAGACCAGATCGCGCACCACCGGACCGGCATCGCCTTCCGACGTCACCACCTCGACCTTCATGATCGGCTCGAGCAGGACGCTGCCGCCCTTGCGCAGCGCCTCGCGGCAGGCCGTGCGCCCGGCCGTCTCGAAGGCCTCGACGGACGAATCGGTGCCGTGCCAGACGCCGTCCGCCAAGTGCACCTTGACGTCGACCACGGGGAAGCCGAGCACCAGGCCGCTGCCCAGCACGGATCGAACGCCCTTCTCCACGCCCGCGGCATAGGCCATCGGCACCGCGCCGCCGGCGCGCGCCCGATCGAACACGACGCCGCTGCCGGCGGCCATCGGCTCGACCACGAGCTTGATGCGGGCGAACTCGCCGCGGCCGCCCGCCTGCCTCTTGTGGGTGTAGTCCACCTCGACCCGTCGGGTGATCGTCTCACGGAAGGCCACCTGCGGCGCGCCGACATTGACCTCGACCTCATGGGCGCGGCGCAGGATGTCGACCTTCACGTCGAGATGGAGCTCGCCCATGCCCTTGATGATGGTCTGGCCGGATTCGTCTGTCGAGACGCGGAAGGACGGATCCTGCGCGGCCAGCTCCGCCAGGGCTGCCAGGAACCGCTCCCGGTCGGCACCGTTCCTCGGCTCGATCGCCATCTCGATCACGGCAGGCGGCCCGTCGGCCATCCGCGCCCCCCGACACAACCCCAGAGCGTAGTGATGGCGTCATTCTATCGATTGCAGATGGCCGGCGCATCGGGATAGGGGGGAAGCCTTTGTGGCCTCCACCCCTCCCACACCACCCGGCATGCGGGTCCGCACCGGGCGGTTCGAGGAGTTGAGGTTATGC
>NZ_JAUSVX010000043.1 GCF_030814995.1 Labrys wisconsinensis
TGCCTCCGCCGTCCGACTCAGCTCACCCCCGCATTGCGTCAGAAGTCGCCGGCGCTGGGAATCCCCAATGGAGTCAAACTCACCGAGGGCTGGTACCAATCATGGCGCACGCCATCTTCGACTTGGTCATGAACTCGACATCGGCCGGGATCGCGGCATGCTCGCAGCGGGCACGATCCTTCGCCCAGCCCTCTAGCAGGCTGTTGAAGAAGCATCGCGTTTGGCTTTGAGGACGGCCTCGTCGCCATCGTGATAGGCGAACTCGATTTGGAGGGTGCCGTCATCGAGCAATTCGGCGGAGCCATCGCCGGAGACCTCGTCCATCTCGTCGCAGCCCTGCCAGGTGAATCCGATCGAGGAGCGGCGGTAGGCGATTTCGAGGCCGGCCTGGAGGGCGCCGAAGGCGATTTCGCCGTGACCACGATCAGTGACGGTGAGCATTGCCGGCCCGCACAGATCGAGATGATCGCGCTCCCAGATGTCGGCTTCGACGATCCGCCAGCGGCCGACGAGGAGGCAGTCCGTCGGCGCTCTCATGTCGGAGCCACCACGAGCTTGGGCAGCCGCGCCAGGTTGTAGGCGGCGGCTGCGAACACGAAAGCCCATCCGACGCGCTCGCGCCCCCGGAACCGGGTCTTGGCCTGGCCGGCAACGGTCTTGATCCAGCCGAAGGCCTCCTCGATGCGTTTGCGGATGCGCTGGCTGACGGCGTAGCCCGTATGCCGCGTCGTGCGCCCGTCGATGGCGGACCGGCGGCCATTCGCATTCTGCGCCACATGCGGCGTGACCTTCATCGAGCGCAACTCATTGACGAAGTCCTGTGCGTCATAGGCCTTGTCGGCCCCCAGCGTGATCGCGTTCGACCGGTCGGCCCATGGCTCGATCATGTGCAGAGCCGCCACCCGCTCAGCCTGCCCATCCGCCTGCGTCAGACAGGCATCGACGATGAGGCCGTGGCGGTTCTCCATCAGGCCATGGCCCATGAAGCACAGCCTCGCCTCCTTGCCCGCGCCCTTGCGGTAGAGTCGAGCATCCGGATCGGTGGTCGAGGCATGTGTCTCGTTGGTCCGCCTTTGACCATGAAAGTCCGCGTCCGCGTTGCGTCCACCCCCGTCCTTCGGCGGCTCGCTCGAACCCTCCTTTGGCTTGATGCTCTTCATCGAAGCCCAGGCCTGGATCAGCGTGCCGTCGACCGAGAAGTGGTCCGTCGACAGAAGTTGCTTCACTTGGCGTTGAGCCAGCACCGCAGACAGGAACTTCGCCGCAATCTCGCCCGCCAGCAGCCGGTCACGGTTCTTCGAGAAGGTCGAATGGTCCCACGCCGCCTCGTCGACCCCGATCCCCACGAACCAGCGGAACAACAAGTCGTACTCCAGCCGTTCCATCAGCTGCCGCTCCGAGCGGATCGAGTGGAAGGCCTGCAGCAGCATCGCCCGGAGCAGCTTCTCCGGCGGTATCGACGGCCTGCCCATCCCAGAATACAGCGCCGCGAACTCCGATCCGAGCGCGGACAGCGTTTCGTTCACAATCACCCGGATCACCCGCAGCGGATGATCCCGACGCACCCGCGCCTCCAGATCCACGTAGCTGAACAGCTCACCGGATCGCTCGTCGCCGCCACGCACGATTCAGCCTCCGCGTCCTACCCACCACGGAATCATGCCTCGAAGACAAGCGCCAGAGCCTTGTTCAACAGCTTGCTAGAGAATTGCGGTGGGCCAAGAGCAACGAGCTCAAGCTGGCCGATCTCAATGGCTCGTGTGATCACGGCAAAAGTATCCGGCATGCCCGCATCCCGCGCGGCCTCCATGGCCTGCGCGAGGAGACGCAGCGGCGTCTCTGCCGAATTGATGCCGAAATAAGTATCCCCTCGTCGTCCATTGATCTGCCTCAGCCCCGCTGACGACGCTATCGCCACCACAGGTCGAGTTCAACCAGCCTCTGCCCGCCCGCCTCGAGCGTGCTTTTTCATGCCCACCAGGAGCCCCCATGCCCCGCCACGTCATCGATGCCGTCCGCGCCAAGCTCGAGCAGTTCGAGGGGCTGCGGCTCACCGCCTATCGCGACGCAGTCGGCGTCCTGACGATCGGCTATGGCCACACCGGGCCCGACGTCCGGCCGGGTCTCACCATCGACCGCGCGCGGGCCGACCAGTTGCTGGCGCAGGACCTCGCCGAGGCCGAGAGCGCTGTGTCGCGCCTGGTCAAGGTGCCCCTCTCCGACAATCAGTTCGGTGCCCTCGTCTCCTTCGCCTTCAACGTCGGCACCAGCGGTTTCGCCGGCTCAACGCTGCTCAAGAAGCTGAACGCCGGAAACTATGACGCCGTGCCTGGCGAACTTGCGAAGTGGAACAAGGGCACGGTCAACGGCAAGAAGGTCGCGATCCCCGGCCTGACGAACCGCCGCGCAGCCGAGGCTGGCATCTGGGCGGCCGGAGCGCATGTCTCGTCCAACTACGTCCCTGCCACGCCAACCCCGGCGGGCAGCTGGCTTGCCAAGCCGGAGACGATCGCCGGCGGTGTCTCGGTCGCCACGGCGGTTGCCGGCGCCGCAAACAATGGCGGGCCGATCGCCTGGGCGGTCGCGGCCGTCATCACCGGCACCCTGATCGTCGCCGCGATCCACTTCATCCGGCGCCTGCGGGAGAGCGCGTCGTGAGCGCCCTCCTCGGCCTTCTCAACGTCGTGCCGCTGCGGGCCTGGCTCGTCGCGGGCGGCATCGCCGCGGCCGCACTGGCCGGCGGCTATGTCATCCGCACCGCCTACGAGCGCGGCCTGGCCGCCGGCACCGCAGCCATCGGGGAGACGAACCATGCGAACGAAAAACGAGCGGACCGGTCCGGCGATGCGGTGGAGCGCTGCTATGCTGGCGGCGGCCGCTGGGATCGCTTTGAGCGGGTGTGCCTCGGTGCCCGTCAATAAGCCCTGCGGTGTCGTCAACGACAGCTTGCTGGGCGTCGAAGCCACCACGCGCGACGGCGACCGCCGCCTCGCGCTCCACTACGAGCGCGGCCTGGCCGCCGGCTGCTGGCATCGTTGAGGAGTGGAGCCGATGCAGGAGTTCGAGCGGCGCCTGACGACCGTCGAGGTCAAGCTCAAGGATACGGTCGAAGACCTCGACGAGATCAAGGCCGACGTGCGCGCCATCCGCGATGCGGTCGTCGGCGCCCGTGGTGGCTGGAAGCTGCTCGTCGCGGTCGGCGGCCTCGCAACCGCCCTCGGAGCCGCCGTCGGCAGCCTGCTGCCCTGGCTGCACGTCAAGCCGTAGGCCGCCGCGGCGCGCGTCGGTCGCGGCCGCTCGGGACGTCGCTTCCTGAACCGCACAGTCGTATTGTCGTCACCCAAGTTCACTCCGGTGATCTCGAATCATACCCAACTTGAGGTAATATATAACCTCCTCTTCGCACCCTCGAAGCAAGTGTGAAGACCGTTGCGGATCGCACATCGACGATCCGAGCGGGGACAGGTTGGTCGCCGTGTCTCGGGGTGGATCGAGCAACCTTATTGCCAGGATGGAAGCAGGGCGCCGTTCCTGGATTTGCCATGTCCGACGATTGACGCTGCTCGGGCTTTGGTATCTCTTCGCCGGGTCGTCCTGCGGGGCACTACGGCAATCGGGCAGCCAATTGGCCCGACAAGAATTGTCCGTGACAGCGGATGGGCAAGGGAGGAAGGAATGCCGCGGAAACCATTTCCAATGACGCGATTGCGCAGCTGGGTCCCGGAACCGTGACGGGCGGCAAATGATCAGCCACTGAGAAGCGCGCCGGACTGCTCCCTTCCCGAGCAAAGGTCGCTTCGATCGGGTTTCATGATGGCTGCGGGCGGCTCGCACCCGGCGTGGATATGTGCCTCGCGGGGCGTGTGGCTTGGATTTACACTGGGATCGGGGTGGAGATGAGCATCGAGACGGGGGCCGGGACGCGTGGTCCGGCGGAGTATGAGCGGGGGTTGGAGGAGGGGTCTGGCTCGGTAGCCTCGTTCGAGGCGGCTGGGAAGACGCCGCTTCGGCGTTTGCAGCATTTTCTGCATTCCTACCCGACGATGATCCCGTTCATCGTGCTTTTGCTGGGGATATTGCTGTTCAGCGTGCTGGTTGGTGCCCGGTTCTTCACGCCGTTCAACCTGTCCTTGATCCTGCAGCAGGTGACGATCATCGGCATCATCGGCATTGCGCAGACGCTGATCGTGCTGACCGCCGGCATCGACCTGTCGGTCGGGGCGATCATGGTGCTGTCGTCGGTGGTGATGGGCCGGATGGCGGTGATCTCGGGGGTGCCCTACGAGCTCACCTTCGTGCTGGGGCTGTTGTGCGGGCTGGCGTGCGGGGCGGTGAACGGCTGGCTGGTGTCCTATGTGAAGCTGCCGCCGTTCATCGTGACGCTGGGCACCTGGCTGATCTTCGGGGCGCTGAACCTGGCCTATTCGCAGAGCGAGACCATCCGCCAGCAGGACATCGCGGCGGTGGCGCCGTTCCTGCAGTTCACCGGGGGGCTGGCGCTGGACTTCGACCGGAGCTGGCCGCTGAT
>NZ_JAUSVX010000044.1 GCF_030814995.1 Labrys wisconsinensis
AGAAGAAGCTTTCGCTGCTTGAGAGGGAGGAGCCTCGCTCACCCCGCGACGGCGAAGCGTCCGTCCATTGCCGGCGCCCCGTCGGTGCGAGCCACCCCGCGCGCGCAAAGGTCTTCCAGATGCGCCAGGGTATTCAGCGCGGCCGCGCCGACCAACTCCGGCCGCAGGCCCTCATAGACCCGTGCGACGATGGCGGAGATGGTGCCGTCGCCCGCGGCGAGTGCCTTCAGGATCGAGGCTTCTCGCATCCGCCGGTGGGCGATCAGTGCCCGGAGGAAGGCCTGCGGCTGACCGACCGGGCCGCCGTGCCCAGGGAAATAGCGCTGCTCGGCGCGTCCGAGCAGCTTCTGCAGCGACGTCATATAGTCGCCCATGGCGCCGTCGGGCGGGGCGACGATCGAGGTCGACCAGGCCATGACATGATCGCCCGACAGGAGCACCCCGTCCTGCGCCAGGGAAAGGGCGAGGTGGTTGGCGCAGTGGCCCGGCGTGGCGATGGCGGTGAGCGTCCAGTCCGGCCCGGTGACCGCGTCGCCGTCACCGAGGATGACATCGGGCACGAAGTCATGGTCTGCGCTGGCGTCGAGCGCGTTGATTTCGCCGAGGCGCAGCGGCCGGGCGCTCCGGTGTCGACCGGCGCCATAGGTCTTCGCGCCGGTCGAGGCCGAGACCGCGGCTGCGGCCGGCGAATGGTCACGATGGGTATGGGTGACGATGACGGCGTCGACGCTTTCTCCTCGGACCGCGTCGAGCAGCCGGGCGATATGAGCGGGATCGGCGGGGCCGGGATCGACGATCGCCACCCGGCCGCGCCCGACAATGTAGCTGCAGGTCCCGGTGAAGGTGAACGGCCCGCCGTTCGGCGCCACGACTCGGCGCAGCCTGTCTGAAACTACATCGATCCTGCCGACTTGCGGCGGCGTCCGGTCGAAGGGGATGTCATCGCTCATGTGCCCGATCCGTGACGCCGGTGGAGAGACCTTGTCATTGCGCCGTAACCCGCAGCTCTTACCCCAATTTCGTTCGAACGGGAGCGGCAGATCGCGATGCAGGTTGCCGCGGCCCCCCGCTTGGCCTTCTCAACCTATGCACCGCCCCTCACAAATCGGATCCCACGATGCGTTCCCTCCTCCTTCTCACTGCAGCGAGCCTTCTCGTCACGCCCGTCCATGCAGAAACGGTCACCGTGCTCAAGGCGCCGGAGATCGTCATCGGGGACTTCACGCCACCTGCCCCCGGTGCCAAGACACTGCATCTGACTGTCGGCTTCGGCTCAGCCCTGTTCCGCGATCCCAAGGCCCCGGCCGGCACGGTGTTCGGCTTGGCCGACCGTGGCGCGAACCTCACCTGCGACGACGCGAAGGACGTTTACGGCGTCGAGCCGGAAGTCGCCTGCCCGGCGCTCGGGGGCCTCAAGGCCGGCGAGGGGCGCCTCTATCCTTCGCCCGACTATCAGATCGCGATCTACGAGCTCAAGCTCGATCCGGCCGCCAAGACCTTTGCCGTCACCCGCACCATCCCGCTCAAGACCCCTGCCGGTAAGCCTGTCTCCGGCCTGCTCAATCCGTTGAAGGTCGCCAAGACCGAGAAGGGACGCGACGGTGCAGGCCGGCCGCTGCCGGCCGATCCGAACGCCATCGACGCTGAAGGCCTGGTGCGCCTCCCCGACGGCCGCTTCTTCGTCTCCGAGGAGAACGCCACCGGCATCGTCGAAGTGTCTGCGGACGGCACGATCACCCGCCGCTTCGTTCCCGCCGGCACGGAAGGGGACTATGCAGCTGCGGACTATCCGGTGGTCGGCAGCCTGCCGGCGATCCTCGCCAAGCGAAACTCCAACCGCGGTCTTGAATCGCTGGCCCTGTCGGAAGATGGCCGCTTCCTCTATACGCTGGTGCAGAACCCGCTCGCCAATCCCGACGGCAAGACCTACAACGGTGCCGTCAACACCCGCCTGCTGAAGATCGAGATCGGCAAAGCCGCGGACGGGATGACGACGCTGATCCCCGTTGCCGAATTTGTCTATCAGCTCGACGATTGGCAGGCCTTCAAGGCGCTCGGCGCAACGGATGCGACCAAGCCCTCCTCGCTACGCATCAGCGAGATGCTGCACCTGGGCAACGAACATTTCGCCGTCGACGAACGCACGGACCAGATCGCCAAGATCTTCGAGATCAGCCTGCAAGGTGCGACCAACATCCTGGGCACCCTCTGGGATGATGCCGCCACGACACCCTCCCTGGAGCAGACGAAGGATCTCGCCGCGGCCAAGATCGCGCCGGTGACGAAGGTCGAGCGGCTGGTTGCGTCTTCCCTCGGCGACAAGGCTGCCTATCCCGCCAAGATCGAGGGCATGGCGCTCGATGCGGAGGGCAGCCTCGTGCTGATCAACGACAATGACTTCGGCATCACCGGCGAGGAAACGCGGGTGCTGATCGTCAAGGACAGCGGCATCGGGCCGAGGTCGTAAGCCGGCGGAGGGCGGGACGCCTTCCTGAGGCGCCCGATCGAGGCCGCAGCACATCTTCGGCAACGATGCGCCCGGGGCGGGCTCGCCGCGGGCGGCCCTTCCACCGCTAGTCGCGCCCGGCCAGGGCGGGATAGAGCCGGCGCCAGTCAGTCAGGGCGTCGGCATAGGCGTCGGCCAGATTCGAGTCCGGCTCGATCGTCTCCGCCCGTTGCGGCGGCGTGCACACCATCTCCGGCGGCTCACCCGTCGCCGCGAGCCGCCCCAGACGTGCGGCACCGAAGGCGCCCCCGGTCTCGCCTTCGGCAAGGCGGTGCAGCGGAAGGCCGAGCACATTGGCGAGGACTGCGATCCAGAAGCGCGAGCGCGAGCCGCCGCCGATGACATCCGCCTCGGCGATGGTGGTGCCCGCCGCGGCCAGTGCGTCGCGACAATCGGCAAAGGCGAAGGCGACGCCCTCCAGCACGGCCTGCACGATATTGTCGCGCCCTGTCTCGTGGCCGAGCCCGGCGAAGAGGCCGCGGACCGCAGCGTCGTCGTGCGGCGTGCGCTCGCCCGAAAGATAGGGCAGGAAGCGGACCGGCGAAGGAGAGGACGGCTTGTCTCCGAGCGGGGCCAGCAGGCCCGCTTCCTCCACGCCCAGCACCGCAGACGCCCAGGCAAGGCACGAGGCGGCCGAAAGGATGACGCCCATCTGATGCCACGTGGCCGGCACGGCGTGACAGAACGCATGCACGGCCCGGCCGGGATTGGGGGCGAACCGGTCCGTGGTCGTCCAGAGAACACCCGACGTGCCGAGCGACAGGAAGGCCGAGCCGGGACGGATCGCGCCCAGGCCGACGGCGCCGGCTGCGTTGTCTCCGGCGCTGCCGGCCACGACCGGCGGGGCTGCCATGGCCCAACGGCTGGCATAGTCCTGGCGCAGTCGACCGGCGGGCGCCGAGCCTTCGACAAGATGCGGCATATGCGCCCGCGTCAGGCCGGTGGCGGCAAGCGCCTCATCCGACCAGTCGCGCTTGGCAACGTCGAGCCAGAGCGTGCCGGATGCATCCGACATGTCCTCGATCGCCTCGCCGGTGAGGACCAGACGGACATAGGCCTTGGGCAGCAGCACCAGGGAGGTTCGGGCGAAGATCTCCGGCTCGTGCCGCTCCACCCAGACCAGCTTCGGCGCGGTGAACCCGGGCATCGCCTTGTTGCCGGTGACGGCACGCAGGTCGGGCCACCGCTCCTCCAGCAGCCGGCATTCGGCGGCCGAGCGTCCATCATTCCATAGAATGCAAGGGCGCAGCGGTCGCCCGTCGGCTCCGAGCAGCACGGCTCCGTGCATCTGGCCGGACAGGCCGATGCCTGCCACCGCCGCCAGTTCACGCGGATGGCTCGCCTTCAGCGCGTCGATGGTGGCGAGGGTCGCTGCCACCCAAGCATCCGGATCCTGCTCGGAAAAGCCTGGCCTCGGCCGTGAGACGACCAGCGCCACGCTCTGCGTGGCGACGACGCGCTGGTCAGCGTCGACCAGCACCGTCTTGACCGCGGAAGTGCCGATATCGATGCCAAGATACATGGGATATCCCTCGAGAAAGGCCTCTTCCGCAGGCGCCGGGCTCAGGGAGGCGCTTGCGACGCCGCCGGATCATCCGGCGTGCGTGCAAGGCTTTGGCGCCGGGCACGCATCGCGGTCAAGGCCTCCGGCGAATCAGGCGGCGATATCGTCCTGA
>NZ_JAUSVX010000045.1 GCF_030814995.1 Labrys wisconsinensis
ACCGGAACCCACGACTCCCTGCTCGAGGCCGGCGAGTTCGTCCGCACCATCCAGAACAGACAGAACATGCAGATTGGCTGCCCCGAGGAGATCGCGTATGTCAACGGCTTCATCGGCCGGGACGATGTGAGGCGGAGGGCAGCTCTCTTCCAGAAGACCGCCTACGGCGCCTACCTCCAGCGGATCGTCGATGTCGGCGAATGACCGGTGCCGCCGGCCTCGGGCGCGGGTGCAAGAGAAAGCAGATTGATGGCCGGTTCGACCATTCCCGATCCCCTGATCCCGCGGCTCGAGCAGCTGCGGGCCGACGGCGTCGACCAGTTCTATGCCGACGCCGCCCCGCACAAGGTGATCGTCTTTCCGGAGGTGGAGGTTCCGCGGCCCAAGCCCATCCTGGCGACCTATGGGCTGAAGAAAGGCTTCGCCCACAAGCACAACAGGCTCGAAGGCACGATCCCGGCCTCGGGCTACTACTATTTCAAGAGCCATTATGTCAGCCGGTCGGGCACGGTGCTCGACGAGAAGCGGCGGATCCAGTACGCGCCCGACATGATCTCGTCCTACTGGATGTGGTACCTCTCTAAGATCATCGTCAGCGATGTCTTCGGCAGGGTCCCGTCCGACAACATCCAGCTCGAGCCATCCTCGATCGGCAGCTTCCTGAAGGGAGAGGCGGCCGTCAATCGCAAGATCGACGACAGCGCCCTCATCGTCAATCTGGTGAAGCCGGGCACCGTCGTCTACGGCCATTGGCTGCTCGACGTGTTTCCCTGCATCTGGCATTTCATGCGCTGTCGCGAGGCGCGGGAGGGCATGGGGCCGGTGAAGTACATGATCACCGCCAACGCGCCGCCCTGGGCGATCGCCTATCTGGAGATGGCGTTCGGTATCACGCGCGACGACCTGATCCTGTTCGACGATGCCGTCGACATCATCAAGATCAAGCGTATGGTCGTGCCGTCGCTGCTGCGCGTGAGCCCGCTGATCTCCCCGCGCATGAACGGCTTCGTCGACCATCTGCTGGCGACGGTGCGCCCGCTGTCGAAGCGGGACGACCTGCCGCGGCGCGTCTTCATCTCCCGTGAGCGCTACGCGACGGAGGCCAACAAGCTGCTCGTCGACAGCGAGCAGACGCAGGCCGTGTTCGAGGAGATGGGCTGCACGACCATCCGGCCCGAAGAGATGAGCTGGCCCGATCAGCTGGCCCTGTTCTCGAACGCCGAGCTGGTGGCGGGCGAGTTCGGCAGCGGCGTCCACAATGCGCTGTTCGGGGGCCCCGAGCAGGTTCCAGTGGCACTCCTACACATGAAGCACAACTGGAACCAGAGCGCGATCGCGGCGCTGCGCGGCCAGCGGCTCGCCTACATCGCGCCGACCAGCCAGCGCTGGACAGGCCTGGGCAAGGGCGTCGCCTACGGGTTCGATGCCGACATGCTGCGGGACGCGCTCTCCGATCTTCTCGCCCGGATGGGACAGTCACAGCCCGAGGAGACGGCGGAGGACGAGGCGCCGATACCCGACGGACCGGTCCTGAACGACGAGGACGAGGCGACGCCGATCGAGGCCTGGAACGGAAAGCAGCGCCCCCTCCTGGCGGCGACTGCCGAACATCGCCCGGTCATCGCCTCGGACAAGCGGCGGCCGGCACTCCTCGTGGTCGCGACCGGGAGTTACCAGGCCCTCTGGCAATTCTGCCTCGAAAGCCAGCGGGCCTATGCCCTGAGATTCGGCATCGAATATGTCATCAGGACGCAGGAGCGGCCACCCTACAATGGAAAATGGACAAAGATCGTCCATGCGATCTTCCTGCTCGCCGCCGGCCGCAACGTGATGATGGTCGATGCCGACGCGGAGATCACCCGGCGGGCCCCGCACTTCGGAACTCTGCTCAACGCCCATCCCGACCGGGACATATTCTACGCGACCGGCATTTCCGGGCGGCCGAATTCGGGCGTCATGCTGCTGCGGGGCGGCAAGGACAGCGCCGCACTCGCCCTTCTCCGCCTGTGCCTGGATCGACGCGCCACATCGGTGCCGCTGGAAGACTTTGTCACCGAGGACGGCGAGAACGGCCACATCATTCACTTTCTGAAGCACGAGCAATTCCGCGAGCGCGCGCAGGAGATCGACCCGGCCTGGAACAGCACCTTGCCGCAAGACTTTGCACGGGCCTATGTCCGCCATTACACTAACAGACTGCGCTCCAGCCTCTGGCGCGGCGACACGATGCGGCAGCTGTCACGCCGGTTCGCCCCCCGATCCGAGGACGAGTTCCGCAGCCGCTCGGCGGCGATCGGCCACCAGGCCGGACGCGCGGCATTCTTGGCAGACATCAACACCGATCCGGAGCGATTCTCGCGATTCACGCAAACGGTGCGCATGCTCTATCGCCTGCGACGCCTGTCGCCTCCGCTTCCCGCTCGGGATGATCCCGAGGCTTGGCTGCTACGGTACGAGTTCGCCGCGGGACTGCTCGATGCAGCGACCTGCGAGGTCGTCACAAGGATCATGCGTCCGGGCATGACCATCGTCGATACCAGCGCCGCGCCGGGGCACATCATGCGCACGGCCCTCAACGCCGCCGGCCTTGCGGGTCGCTTCATCGCCCTGGACTCGCCCGCTGCGGTCGTCACCCTGCGCGCGAACGTGGGACGGGTGCCCCGCACGCTGGTGGCCCAACTGACCGGTCCCGATGCGCGGACGATCGACGGAATCTGCAAGGCATCCAGGATCAAGACCGTCGACCTCATCCGCATCCAGGCCGAAGGTCACGAGGCGAAGGTCCTGCAGGGCGCGTCCGATGTCATCGCCGCCGCCTCCGGCATCGTGGTGATTGCCAAAATCGACCCGGCCAAGACGCGGGCGCTCGGCCTTCAACCGGAGCAGATCATCGAGGCCGCCTTCGACCTCGGCTTGATCGCACGCCGCATCAATCCAGATTTCAGCCTGGCACCAGCCGGGCTTTGTGATCCTGAGCTTGCGAGCGACTATTTAGTGACAAGGGCCACATGTTGGCCGAACTTGGAGCGCGCTTTGCTCTTTCGCCGGACCGGCTCGCCAACACTGGGAAGAGAAACGCGCTCTCGCCTTCAGCGATCGCCAGCGTCGTTTACGGAAGCACCTTTGGCAACTGCTACTTCTAGGTTCACTCCTACCGCCGATCGCGGCGCCCTGATCGAGCACTCCACATCTGCTAATGCAACAGAAAATTCCAAAAATAAGGCAATGAATACTTCATCTTCGTCACGAGGTGTCTGCTGATATTAATTTAAGCCTCACGAGTTCAATGTCACATAGATTCGGGCACAGAATTTATTGTATAGACTTTGCTCCAACATCACTCTATAAAAACTTCAGCAAAGAAGAATTGATTACTACCAGTTCTTACTCCACACCCAAAAAGCACCGATGGCGACAGAGCTTCTGCAACTCCCATTAGTATTTATAGTATTACCAATGATAGAACGGCTGAAGTATGAACGCTTCAGATTGAAGCATATCCCGCGTTGACGAGATAGTTTGCGCATTCGTTTGGAGGAAGGGCCTCGAGGATAATGCCGATGCGCCGCCATATGTCTTCGAGCTTCCGCTCGGCGGCGGCGCGCAGGAGATGCGTGAGCTTGGCGAAGACCTGCTCGATCGGGTTCAGATCGGGGCTGTAAGGCGGGAGGAAGAGTAACTTCGTCCCGGCGGCCCGAATGGCCCGGCGCACCCTCCGGCCCTTATGGCTGCCGAGATTGTCGAGGATGACGACGTCGCCCGGACGCAAGGTCGGCACGAGCAGCGTCTCGACATAGGCGGCGAAGCTCGCGCCGCTGATCGGTCCGCCGAAGACGCAAGGCGCGTCGATCCGGTCGCAGCGCAGCGCCGCCAGGAAGGTGAAGGTCTTCCAGCGACCGTGCGGGACTTTGGCGGGCAGCCCGGCGCCCCGAAGGTTCCAGCCGCGCAGCGGTGCCATGTTGGTCTTTATACCAGCCCTCGGTGAGTTTGACTCCATTGGGGATTCCCAGCGCCGGCGACTTCTGACGCAATGCGGGGGTGAGCTGAGTCGGACGGCGGAGGCAT
>NZ_JAUSVX010000046.1 GCF_030814995.1 Labrys wisconsinensis
CGCCTATGCGGTGGGCGACCGCTTCACGGTGCTCAACCGCGGCAAGACGCTCGGCACCTATGCCAAGGCCGAGATCCCGATGGACGAGCTGCAGAACCTGATGGCCGGCGGCAAGGAGCTGGCCCAGCTCTCCAGCGAGCTGGGCGGCACCGTCTGAAGCGCCGGTGCGTTCAGCCCTGGCGGGCGAGCCAGTGGATGTCGGCGCGCGAAATGCCGAGATCGGACATTTCGCGGTCGTCGAGCGAGTCCAGCTCGCGCAGACGCTGGCGATAGGCCTTGTAGGCGCGATAGCGCGCGATGACGGAGGCAACGAAGCTTGAGAAGATCATGATGGTAGTCCCTCTGACCTGATCCGGTTTCGCCGGATTATATGCGGCGCAATATATGTCGTTTCTGTGCTGCATTGCACAATAATCGGGAATGGCGGCCATGCCTGATCTGCATGGCGCAAACGTTTGGCTGAGAAGGGAAATCCGCAATGGGCATCGGTGTCGGGCTGATCGGCACGGGTTACATGGGCAAATGCCACGCCCTGGCATGGAACGCGGTGGCGCCGGTGTTCGGCGACGTCGAGCGTCCGCGCCTGGCTGTCCTGGCCGAGGCGACGGCCGAGCTGGCGCAGCGCAAGGCCGGGGAATTCGGCTTTGCCCGCGCCACCGCCGACTGGCGCTCGCTGGTCGAGGATCCGGCCGTCGACGTCGTGTCGATCACCACGCCCAACAAGTTCCACGCCGAGATGGCGATATCGGCGCTCCGGGCCGGCAAGCACGTCTGGTGCGAGAAGCCGATGGCGACCTCGCTGGCGGATGCGCAGGCCATGCACGCCGCCTGGAAGGCCAGCGGCCGCCATGCCGTGCTCGGCTACAACTATGTGCAGAACCCGGCGATGCGCCTGATCCACCGGCTGGTGGGCGAGGGCGCCGTGGGAACGGTGAACCATGTCCGGGTCGAGATGGACGAGGACTTCATGGCGGACGCTTCCGCCCCGTTCTCGATCCGCAGCGAGGCCTCGTCCGGCTACGGCGCGCTCGACGACTTCGCCGTGCATCCGCTCAGCCTGCTGCGCGCCGTCTTCGGCGGCGTCGAGCGCGTGTTCGGCGACATGACCCGGCCCTATGCCGAGCGGCCGGTGTCCGGCGGCGGTACGCGGGCGGTGGAGAATTACGACACCGCGACGGCGCTGATCCGCCTCGACAATGGCGCCTCCGGCTTCATTGCCGTCAACCGCGCCGCCTGGGGCCGCAAGGGCCGCATCCAGCTGCAGATCTTCGGCAGCGAGGGCACGCTGGCCTTCGAACAGGAGCGCTTCAACGAGGTCCAGCTCTTCACCCGCGGCGATGCCAGGGAGACGCAGGGCTTCCGCACCATCCTCAGCGGCCCCGCGCACCCGCCCTACGACCGGTTCATCCCGGCGCCCGGCCATGGGCTCGGCTTCAACGACCTCAAGGTGATCGAATGCCGCGAGCTGATCGGCAAGATCCGCGGCGAGGCCTCGACCCTGCTCGACTTCGACGACGGGCTGGCGATCGAGCGTACCGTGCATGCCATCGCCCGCAGCTTCGAGACCGGCGGATGGGTGAAGGTGGACAGCGTGACGGCGTGAGCCGTTGCCGGCTCGCACGGGCCGGCGACGACAGGCTTTCCCAGCAAGCGGAGATGCGACCATGCGCATGATCGGACATTTCATCGGCGGCAGGCATGTTCCCGGCACGTCCGGCCGCACCGGCGACGTCTTCCTGCCGATGACCGGCGAGGTGCAGGCCAAGGTGGCGCTCGCCTCCCGCGCCGAGCTGCGCGCGGCGGTGGAGAACGCCGCGGCCGCCCAGCCGGCCTGGGCGGCGCAGAACCCGCAGAAGCGGGCGCGCGTGCTGATGAAGTTCCTGGAGCTGGCGCATCGCGACGAGGCGGCGATCGCCGACCTCCTCGCCCGCGAGCACGGCAAGACCATCGCCGACGCCCGCGGCGACCTGCAGCGGGGCCTCGAGGTGGTCGAGTTCGCCACCGGCGTGCCGCACCTGATGAAGGGGGATTTCACCGAGGGCGCCGGGCCGGGCATCGACATGTATTCGATGCGCCAGCCGCTCGGCGTCGTCGCCGGCATCACGCCCTTCAACTTTCCTGCGATGATCCCTCTATGGAAATGCGCGCCGGCCATCGCCTGCGGCAACGCCTTCATCCTCAAGCCCTCGGAGCGCGATCCCGGCGTGCCGATCAAGCTCGCCGAGCTGTTCATCGAGGCGGGGCTGCCGCCGGGCATCCTCAACGTGGTCAACGGCGACAAGGAGGCGGTCGACGCCATCCTGGAGGATCCCGACATCCACGCCGTCGGCTTCGTCGGCTCCTCGCCGATCGCCCAGTACATCTACGAGCGCGCTGCCGCCACCGGCAAGCGGGCGCAATGCTTCGGCGGCGCCAAGAACCACATGATCGTCATGCCCGACGCCGACATCCCCAAGGCGGCCGACGCGCTGATCGGTGCCGGCTACGGCTCGGCCGGCGAGCGCTGCATGGCGATCTCGGTGGCGGTGCCGGTGGGCGAGGCGACGGCGCAAGCCCTGATCGAGGAGCTGGTGCCGCGGGTGGAGGCGCTCAAGGTCGGCACCTCGACCGATCCCGGCGCCGATTACGGGCCGCTGGTGACCAGGGCGCATCTCGACAAGGTGCGCGGCTATGTCGACCTCGGCGTCGCCGAGGGCGCCAAGCTGCTGGTCGACGGCCGCGGCTTCCGGATGCAGGGCTACGAGAACGGCTTCTATCTCGGCGGCTGCCTGTTCGACGAGGTGACGCCCGACATGCGCATCTACCGGGAGGAGATCTTCGGACCGGTGCTGTCGGTCGTGCGGGCCGGAACCTATGAAGAGGCGCTGGCGCTGCCGTCCAAGCATGAATATGGCAACGGCGTCGCCATCTACACCCGCGACGGCGACACGGCGCGCGACTTCGTCTCCCGCGTCAATGTCGGCATGGTCGGCGTCAACGTGCCGCTGCCGGTGCCGCTGGCCTACCACACGTTCGGCGGCTGGAAGCGCTCCGGCTTCGGCGACCTCAACCAGCACGGGCCGGATTCCATCCGCTTCTACACCAAGACCAAGACGGTGACCTCGCGCTGGCCCTCCGGCATCCGGACCGGCGCGGAGTTCGCCATGCCGACCATGCGCTGAACGGTATCGCTCACAGGAAATGCGGGGGATTTCGCCCGCTTGTCCGCAACGGTGGGTCGCATCTTGCCACGACCTGCTCTACCGTAAGGCTACCGGCTGGGTCCTCGGTCTCACCGGCCCGCAGACCCCTCCCGCTGCAAACGGGTCCGACGAGGCCGCGCCGCAAGGCGCGGCTCTTTTTTGTGCGCCCGGCATGGGCGCACTCTTGCGGGTGAGAGCCCCGCCGTGAGCTGGTCACAGCGAGCGAAGAGAAGCGCAACTGCGAGAGGGCGACCGATCGTGGAGAGGAAGCGTGGATCGAAGCTGCGGGCCGA
>NZ_JAUSVX010000047.1 GCF_030814995.1 Labrys wisconsinensis
GCCACCGTCGTCCCCGCGATCGAGGCCATGGTCGGGGCCAACCTTGCCAAAGCCGTCACCGACGCCGGCTACCGCGGCCACAACGCTCCCAAGGAGCAGACGTTCAAGGTCTATGTCGCCGGAATGAAACGAGGTCTGACCAGGGCGATCAAGCGAGCCTTTCGTCGACGGGCCGCCGTCGAGCCCGTCATTGGCCATCTCAAGAGCGACCATCGCATGGGACGCAACTTCCTGGTGGGAGCCGCTGGCGATGCCAACAACGCCGTCCTCGCCGCAGTCGGATACAACTTCAGCCTCATCCTCAACTGGCTAAGGTGGCTTTGGTGCGCTCTCGTCCTGGCTGCGATCGCAACCGCCGGAACGCCTACTATCCGACCACGCACGGCGTAGTCGGGATTCTTCACAGGCGACTTGATCGCGGGAGGTGATCGAGGCTGACCCTACGTTACCACGCGGTGATCGGTAGTGCGGAAGCCTCAACGCAGAAAATCGGCCACCCCGATTTCCCGAGGCGGCCGCTCGTCTATGGCAATGACGGTCTTCGCCGATCAGGCGAAGATGATCTGGCCGGGCTTGGCCTGGGCTACGCCAGCCAATTCGATGGCCGTCTTGTCATGGGTATTGATGATCCGCATGTGGGCGCCGTCGCGAAGCTCCTTGGCGATGCTCTTGAGCTGGACGGCGGTGTAGGGCGCCGCGTCCACTTCGACGTTAGCGCCGGTGCGAGCGAGTTCAAGGAACTCTTTTACTCCCTTGGAAATGGTCATCGTGTCTCTCCTCCTGTGCGCCGGTGTCGTCAACCCACACTGCGCAGTTGCGGATGCGCCTTTTCGAACGGCTCCGCCGCCTTCACCAGGGCAGCCAGCAGGTGGCCGGTGAACTTCTCTGCGAGCGAAATCGTCACAGGCGTGCCGCCCTCAATATTTGTTAGCGCACGCTCTAATTTGATAACATATTTCCCCAGTGCAGTTGGATCATAGGAGGATTTTTCCACCTGCTTGCGATTGTACTTGACAATAGTTTTGATCAACTCGTGCTCAAGGGTCGACATGCCTCGCTCCTCTCAAAGCGATGGGCCTAACAATACCCATCATGCTGCGCCGCACTATTACCCTATGTGCGCTGCAGCGTCGCTTGCAAGAGGGAAAAGCAGCATATCTCGTTAGGGCATGTGACTAATTTTGCGCCAGAGGGCAGCTATGGCCGCCCCTTCGCGCCTACGGCTTGACGTGCAGCCAGGGCAGCAGGCTGCCGACGGCGGCTCCGAGGGCGGTTGCGAGCCCGACGACCGCGACGAGCAGCTTCCAGCCACCACGGGCGCCGACGACCGCATCGCGGATGGCGCGCACGTCGGCCTTGATCTCGTCGAGGTCTTCGACCGTATCCTTGAGCTTGACCTCGACGGTCGTCAGGCGTCGCTCGAACTCCTGCATCGGCTCCACTCCTCAACGATGCCAGCAGCCGGCGGCCAGGCCGCGCTCGTAGTGCAGGGCGAGGCGGCGATCCCCGTCCCGCGTGGTGGCTTCGACGCCCAGCAAGCTGTCGTTGATGACACCGCTGCGGGGTGCACGGGCAGACCCCATGGGTGCGCACGCATTCAAACCAGACGGTGCCCTTCGGAATGCTGATGTCGAGCCAGTTCGTCCAGGTCGTGCGGTCGCTCCGAAGCGTCGGCTTGAAGAGGCCGCCGCACTTCAGCGGCGTGTACACGCCGGGGTTCGTGCTCGGGATCTCGATGAACGCGCACGTCGCGAAGTCGGCGACGGCACGTCATGGCTGAGCGCGCTGGCGTACCAGGACGCATAGCCGAGCTCGACGCGCGTGATGTCGCTCGTCGCGACGTGCATCTTGCGCGTCCACGAATTCGCATAAGTGGAGAACACCGTGTGCGGGAAGACCGACGTGGCGCGGTGTCGAAGGGGCGCCTCCCCGACAAGCGACAGATTGACCGACGACACCCGCCCGGCATGGTCGAGAACGAAGATCTGGTTCGCCTTGTCGAGCTGCGACAGTTCGACGAGAGAAGGACCGGCGCTGTGGCATATTTGAGCTGCCGCAGCATCGGGACGTCGTCGTCCGCAACGCCGTCCAGCGCGCGGATCAGCCGATGGCCGCGCGAATCGAACACGCCACCGCCCGGAAGCTCCGACAGCGTAAGGCTCAGGGCACGCTCGGCATTCCGCTCGACCTCCACGAGCGTCGCCCAGATCGAGTTGAGGTCGATGTTGCGTGAACGCGCTGTGTCCGCGCCCTCAACGGTGTTCGAAGTTCGCCGCGGCCGGCGGCGCCCGTCGATGACGACATGGCCCGTCGTGGCCCTCGGAAAGCTCAGGACGCCGTCGGTGATCGGCGTCGGCGGCGTCAGGCCAGAGGGGCTCGTGAGGGTGCAGCCGTCGAGCCAGGCGCCGCCGGCCGCGGCGAACTTCGAACACCGTCGAGGGCGTCCACATCCCCCCAGATCGTGAAAGGGAGTGGGACACTCGTTGCGGCGGCGACGTCGTAGCCGACGACGCGCACATCAGACGGGGCAGGGGCTGGGTTCCAAGCAACCATGCGGCGAGAGTGGTCGCCGCCCCAATTCCCTCAACGCACAAGCCTGGTGCTACAGCTGCATTTTTTGCAGTGCGCGCGTTTGGCGGCGGCACGATGTCGCACAGCGCCTCCGCGTCCCAGCGGCCACGCCCGAGAACCGCCTGTTGGCGCCAGGGGCCGGGATCGCCCGCCGCCTCCGCCCGCATCCATCCGGTCTTGCGCGGTTCCCCGCCCAGCAGTCGATCCAGAAAATGCCTGGCGTTGGCCGCCACACACTCTTGCGTGAACACCCCCGTATCCGCCCTTTGACATCGCGCAGCGAAGACGTCCAAAGCTCCAGCGTCGTCTCCATCGAGGCGACAGACATGCCACGACCTCCGAATCATCGTCACCCATCGATTCAGAGGTCGTCGAAATATGGAATTGTAGCAGTAACACCAGCCCTCGGTGAGTTTGACTCCATTGGGGATTCCCAGCGCCGGCGACTTCTGACGCAATGCGGGGGTGAGCTGAGTCGGACGGCGGAGGCAT
>NZ_JAUSVX010000048.1 GCF_030814995.1 Labrys wisconsinensis
GCGATCTCCTCGGGGCAGCCAATCTGCATGTTCTGTCTGTTCTGGATGGTGCGGACGAACTCGCCGGCCTCGAGCAGGGAGTCGTGGGTTCCGGTGTCGAGCCAGGCATAGCCGCGACCCATGAGCTGGACGTTGAGCTCGCCCATCTCGAGATAGCGGCGGTTGACGTCGGTGATCTCCAGCTCGCCGCGATGCGAGGGGCGGACGGCGGCGGCGATGTCGAGGACGCGGTTGTCGTAGAAGTAGAGGCCGGTGACGGCCCAGGGCGAGGTGGCGACCGGGGGCTTCTCGACGATCTCGGTGGGCCGGCCGGCGGCATCGAGGGTGACGACGCCATAGCGCTCGGGATCGCTGACGTGATAGGCGAAGACGGTGGCGCCCGCGGCGGTGCGGGCCTTGGCCAGGGTGTCGCGCAGGCCGGCGCCGAAGAAGATGTTGTCGCCCAGGATCAGGGCGACGCTGTCGGTGCCGACGAAGTCGCGGCCGAGGATGAAGGCCTGGGCCAGGCCCTCGGGGCGGGGCTGCTCGACATAGGTGATGTCGAGGCCGAACTGGGAGCCGTCCTGCAGCAGGCGCTTGTAGGCGTCGAGATAGTCGGGCGAGGAGATCAGCAGGATCTCGCGGATGCCGGCCAGCATCAGGACCGACAGGGGGTAGTAGATCATCGGCTTGTCGTAGACCGGCAGGAGCTGCTTGTTGACCGCCAGGGTGGCGGGATAGAGCCGCGTGCCCGAGCCGCCGGCCAGAATGATGCCCTTCATCGTCATGCTCCGGGAAGTGGGGTGGCCGGCACGAGCTCGTCCACGATGTCATGGATCGCGTCCTGCCAGGGGCGCGGGGTGATGGCGAAGTCGCGGCGGATCTTGGCGGTGGCGAGGCGCGAATTGGCCGGCCGGCGGGCCGGGGTGGGATAGTCGGCGGTGGCGATCGCCTCGACCGGGACATGAGGCCCGCCGCGCGCGGCGCTGCGTGCCAGGACGGCGCGGGCCAGGCCGCACCAGCTGGCTTCGCCGGCATTGACGAAATGGTAGAGGCCGGTCGGCGCGTCGCGGTCCTCGATCAGGCGCAGGGTGATGGTCTCCAGCGCCCGGGCGATGTCGGCGGCAGAGGTCGGGCAGCCCCGCTGGTCGTCGACGACGCGCAGGGCCGGCCGCTCGGCGGCGAGGCGCAGCATGGTCTTGAGGAAGTTGGCCCGCCGGGCGCTGACCACCCAGGCGGTGCGCAGCACCACCGAGCGGGGATTGCCGCTCCGTACCGCAAGCTCGCCGGCGAGCTTGCTGGCGCCGTAGACGCCGAGCGGCCCGACCGGGTCGGTCTCGACATAGGGGTCGGCCTTGGTGCCGTCGAAGACATAGTCGGTCGAGACCTGCACCAGCGGGATGCCGGCCCGGGCGCTCGCCTCGGCCAGGAGGGCCGGCCCCTGGGCATTGACGAGGAAGGCCGCGGCCACCTCGCCCTGCGCCTTGTCGACCGCCGTGTAGGCGGCCGGGTTGATCACCGCCGCGAAGGAGCGCGAGGCGAACAGCGCCGCCACGCTCCCCGGGTCGGTCAGGTCGAAGGTCGCGCGGTCCGGCGCATGGAGGCGCACGCCCTCGGGCCAGGCGAGGCGCTGCAGCTCCAGCCCGACCTGGCCGGCCCCGCCGGTCACCAGGATGTCGATCACGCCAGCCCCCCGTCTCGCCGCAGCCCCGTCCGATCCTCAGCCATGGGCCACCGCCAGGCCGAGCCGGGCCGTGTCGTAGCGGCTCGCCAGGATGTCCTGCCACCAGGGCCGGTTGGCCAGATACCAGGTGACCGTCTTGCGGATGCCGGCCTCGAAGGTCTCCTGCGGCGCCCAGCCGAGCTCGCGGCGGATCTTGCCGGCATCGATGGCATAGCGCCGGTCGTGCCCGGGCCGGTCGGTGACGAAGCGGATCTGCCCGGCATAGGGCTGGCCGTCGGCGCGCGGGGCGACCTCGTCCAGCACGGCGCAGATGCCGCGCACCACCTCGATGTTGCGCCGCTCGGCATTGCCGCCGATGTTGTAGGTCTCGCCCGGCGTGCCGCGCTCGAACACGCAGCGCAGCGCCCGCGCATGGTCCTCCACGAACAGCCAGTCGCGCACATTGCTGCCGTCGCCATAGACCGGCAGCGCCTCCCCGGCGAGCGCCCGGATGATGATCAGCGGGATCAGCTTCTCCGGGAAGTGATAGGGGCCGTAATTGTTCGAGCAGTTCGTCACCAGCACCGGCAGGTGATAGGTGTGGCCCCAGGCGCGCACCAGATGGTCCGAGGCGGCCTTGGAGGCCGAGTAGGGCGAGCGCGGGTCGTAGGCGGTCGCCTCGGTGAACAAGCCGGTCTCGCCCAGCGAGCCGTAGACCTCGTCGGTGGAGATGTGGTGGAAGCGAAAGCGCGCCCGCGCCTCTTCCGGCAGGCCGGTGTAATAGCCCAGCGCCTGCTGCAGCAGGGTGAAGGTGCCGACCACGTTGGTGTGCACGAAGGCGCCGGGGCCGGAGATCGAGCGGTCGACATGGCTCTCGGCCGCCAGATGGGCGATCACATCCGGGCGGAACTCGGCCAGCACCG
>NZ_JAUSVX010000049.1 GCF_030814995.1 Labrys wisconsinensis
GGCGACGGACGCGCGGACATCGTGCCGGTCAACGGCAAGTATCTCGGCGCGACCAGCACCTATCTTTCCGCTGCCGGCGCGATTCCCGACCTGGTGACGTCCGTGACCGGGCCGCTGGGCGGCGTGACGACGATTGCCTACCAGCCCTCGTCCGGCGTCAGGCACGGTCCGATGCCGGGCATCGTCCAAGAGGTCAAGACGCTGACCACCAGCGACGGGCGAACCACGCCGTCGACCACCACGTTCGCCTATGCCGGCGGCCTCTTCAACGCCGCCGAGCGCCGGTTCCTCGGCTTCCGGACGGTGACGGCGGACCTGCCCTGCAATGCCGGGGACGCGGCCTGCCCGCGCAAGATCTCCACCTTCCGGCAGGATCTGGCTTCGGCCGGCCGGCTGGAGAAGCTGGAGGAGACCACCACCGCCACGAGCGCGCCGGTGCTGCGGCGCTCGCTGGAGACCTGGAGCGTCAAGACCACCGCCGGGCTCAAGGCCAACTGGCCGCCGGCTACCGGCACCGTGCCGGCGCTGACGCTGCCCTATACCGCATTCGACACGGCGTCCGAGGCGCAGCAGATCTTCGGCTCGATAACCAGGCGCAGCACGCTCGCTCGCCAGTTCGACGACTACGGCAACATCACCAAGCTGACCGAGAACGGCGATGCCGACCAGACCGGCGACGAGCGCCTGACCCTGACCAGCTACGCCTACAACACCGGCGACTACATCGTCTCCGCGCCCTATCGCACGCGTATCTATGCCGGCACCACCAGCTCCGACCCGCTGATGGAGGACACGCTCCTCCACTATGACGGCGCGGCTTCCTACACCACGCCGCCGACCAAGGGCGACGTCACCCAGATCCGGCGCTGGCTCGACACCAGCTCCAGCTGGATCGTCGCCGGCAAGGCCGAATACGACGCCTATGGCAACAAGACCGCTGTGGTCGATGCGCTCGGCAACCGCAGCGAGACGATCTACGACACCACCTACCGCCTGTTCCCGGTGGAGGTGCGCAACGCCAAATACGTCCAGGACGGCGACACCCGCCAGACGGCGACGTCCACCTACGACGCCCAGTGCCAGAAGCCGCTGACCGTCACCGACATGAACGGCGGGGTGACCAGTTTTACCTATGATGCGCTCTGCCGGCTCACCCGCAAGGACCTGCCGCTGATCGCCGGCGACAGCAAGTCAGCTTTCGTCAAGGTCGATTACGTCGCTCTCGGCAGCCCGACCTCCCAATATGTGGACGTCCGAACGCCCGGACCGACAGGCACGGTCGAGATCTACACCAAGACCTATCTCGACGGCCTCGGACGCACCTGGCGGACGCTCGCCCAGGGACCGAGCACGAGCCAGGTCATCACCGCGCTGACCGACTACACCGCTCGCGGCACCGTGGCCCGTGCGAGCCGGCCCTTCTATTCCGGCGACACCGCCTACTACACCGCGACCGCCTATGACGCCCTCGACCGGCTGGTGAAGGTGACCAACCCGGATGGATCGACCGCGACCCAGGCCTATGGCACCTCCGATCTGACGGCGCTGCGCGGCTTCCTGACCGTGACCGCGACGGACGAGCTCGGCCGGCAGGGTGTCACCCACGCCGACGCCTATGGCCGCGCCGTGCGCCAGACGCGCTTCCTCGATGCCGCCGGCACAGCCCCGGTCAGCCGGACCATGACCTATGATGCGCTCGGCCAGCTGGTCGGCCTCACCGACCCGGCCGGAAACCAATGGGCGAACACGTTCGACCTTTTGGGGCGGCGCACGAAGATCCAGGATCCCGATCTCGGCACCTGGACCTTCGCCTATGACGTGGCCGGGCAACTGACCCTGCAGACCGACGCCAAGGCCCAGCAGATCGCCTTCACCTATGATCGGCTCGGCCGCATCCTGACCAAGACGGTGGGCAGCGATGTCTCGACCTATACCTATGACGAGGCCCGCACCGGCTTCTTCAATGTCGGCGTGCTGACGACGGCGGCGAATGCCGTGGCGTCGCTGACCTCGGACCGGGACAAGCTGGGCCGCGAGGTGAAGAAGACGCTGACGGTCGACGGCCAGAGCTACCAGACCACCACGGCCTACGACATCGGCTCACGCATCCTGTGGCGCCTGCTGCCGGACGGCTCCACGATCGGCTCGGCCTCGGCGCCGATGCTCTACGATCCCGCCGGCCGCCTCGTCGGCGTGCCGGGCCTGGTCGCCGGCATCACCTATGACGCTTCCGGCAAGCCTCTGGTCACCACCTACGCCAATGCCGGCGGCAACACCGTCCTCAGCACGGCGACCTATGACGCCGTGCGCGGCTGGCTCACCGGCCTGCGGCACGAGCAGTCCGGCGGCA
>NZ_JAUSVX010000050.1 GCF_030814995.1 Labrys wisconsinensis
TAGGCCCCGCCCTCGCCCCCCATCAGGTTGGCCCCGCCGATCACCGTCGAGGCGATCGCCCGAAGCTCGTAGCCCGTGCCCAGCGCGTTGATCGCCGACCCCGCCCAGCCCACGCTCAGGATCGCCGACACCGCCGCTGCCAGACCCGACACCGCATAGGCCTGCAGCTTCACCCGCTTCACCGGCACGCCGGTCAGCACCGCCGCCTGCTCGTTGCCGCCCACCGCCTGCAGGTGGCGCCCCCACGTCGTCATCCGCAGCACCACCGCGAACACCACCGTCAGCACCACCAGCACCCACACCGGGTTGGCGATCCCCAGGAACGAGCCCGAGCCGATCGCCTTGAACGCCGCTCCGCCGTCCCCGAACTTGTAGATCATCCGGTTGCCCGACAGGATCACCGCCACCGACCGCGCCGCCGACAGCATGCCCAGCGTCACCACGAAGGACGACAGCCCGACATAGGCCACCAGCGCCCCGTTGATCAGCCCCGCCACCAGCCCGGCCGCCAGCCCCGCCGCCACCGCCGCATACCAGGGATAGCCCGCCTCCAGCGTCAGCCCGCACGCCACCGCCGTCAGCCCCATGATCGAGCCGACCGACAGGTCGATCCCCCCGGTGATGATCACCGCCGTCAGACCCAGCGCCATGATGCCGATGAAGGCGAAGTTGCGCGTGATGTTGTAGAAATTGTCCTCGCTGTGGAAGCGCGGCTCGCGGATCGACATCACCACGCAGATCACCAGCAGCGCCACCGTCACCCAGAACGCCTGGCTCGCCACCAGGCTCTGCCACAGCGTCTTCTCCCTGACGCCGAGCACCGCTTCGATCGACACGTTCGCCGGCCCCGGCTTGCCGCCGGCCGCCCGCGCCTGGCTCACGGGTGTGTCGCTCATGGATGCATCCTCGCGGCTGCGTTGCGGATCGGGCAAGCCCTCGTCACACTCATGGCGCCCCCCTCACGCGGCATGGATGGCGCCGGTGATCAGACCGGTCACCTCTTCGGGCGAGCTCGACGCGATGCGCTTGTCCGCCACCTTGCGCCCCCGCCGCATCACGATCACCCGGTCGCACACCTCGAACACGTCGGGCATGCGGTGGCTGATCAAGACCACCGTGATCCCGGCATCGCGCAGCCGCCGGATCAGCCCCAGAACCTCCGCCACCTGCCGCACGCTGATCGCCGCCGTCGGCTCGTCCATCAGCACGATCTTGGCTTCCGACAGCCGCGTCCGCGCGATCGCCACCGCCTGGCGCTGCCCGCCCGACATCTGCCGCACCAGGTCGCGCGGCCGCGTCTCCGACTTCAGCTCCGCGAACAGCTCCCCGGCCTTCCTGATCATCCGGCCATGGTCCAGCCAGCGCACCGGACCCACCGCCTTCTTCAGCTCCCGGCCCAGGAACACGTTCGCCGCCGCGGTGAGGTTGTTGCACAGCGCCAGGTCCTGGTAGACCACCTCGATGCCCTTGGCCCGTGCCTCCACCGGCTTGTGGAAATGCACCACCTCGCCGTCCAGCACGATCTCCCCGCTGGAAGGCGGAAAGTTCCCGGCAATCAGCTTCACCAGCGTCGACTTGCCCGCCCCGTTGTCCCCCATCAGCCCGATGATCTCGCCGCGATCCACCGAGAACTCCACATCCGTCAGCGCCTTGATCGCTCCAAAACTCTTCGAAACCTTGCGAAGGTCGAGCAACGCCATCGATCTTCCTCCC
>NZ_JAUSVX010000051.1 GCF_030814995.1 Labrys wisconsinensis
TCATGGGCGGACTCGTATGGGGCTTTTGTTGTCAAGCGGGAATGTCATCGGGTTTTCCTTGTATTTGAGATGTGGGGGGAAGCCGAGGGGCTCGGTCGCGCGCTGTCCGATAGCGCCGAAGCGAGCGAGCCCCTCTGCGGGATGGCTGAAGGTGGATCGGGTGCGTTCGTACCATCCAGGGCGGCCCCTCGAGGAGCGGCGCCGAAGCGCTCGCCAAACTCGTATCCGGCGGAAGCAGAGTTCCAGACCACGATGCCCTATGCGGGCGGTTGGGGGCCCAGGGGAGCGGGGCCAATCTTGTTGGCGGCATATCGCAGCCATAGTCCGCGGCGGCATCCCGCCCACCCTGGTTGGTTTCAGGCTTCAGCACCGATCGCCTCTCACCTGATGCTTATCTGTCGTGCGCTGTTCGGCAGTGGGGGCATGATCCGGTCCTCAGGTCGACCTGGCCTGGGCATCCTGGGGCAGCACGCCGGTCTCGACGAAGCGCCACAGCGCCACCAGCAGCTTGCGGGCCATCGCTACGATCATGATCTTGCGGATGCGCCCCCGGGCGCCGGCGGTTCGGACGGCGAACCAGCGGCTGAGAGCGCTGTCGGGCTGGAAGCGCAGCCAGCGCCAGGCCAGTTGCATCACGACGCGGCGCACTCGCGGATTGCCGGTCTTGCCGATGCCCTGCTCGCGCGCCATGCCGCCGCTCTGGAACGGCGTGCCGGCGAGCCCGACAAAGGCCGCCACCGCCCGGCGGTCGCGCAGGGGACGGCAGAACAGTTCGCGCACCAGAAGCGTCGCCGTCTCCAGCCCGAGCCCGTGGATGCCGGCCAGCGGCTGGATCATCCGCTCGGCCCGGTCCGGGGCGGCACGCTGGGCAATCTCATTGCGCTCCGCCTCGATCTCAGCGATCTGCTCGCAGACGATCCGCAGGCGGGCCATCAGGCGCTCGAGCTCGGCCATCATCCGGGCCGGCAGCGGCGCTCCCGCAAAGCTGCGCAGCTCCCGCAGCCGATCGCCCGCCTTCTTCAGCCGCGGCTTGAATCCAGCGATGCCATGCAGGCACAACAGGTTCTCGATCCGGTTCTCGATGGCGACCCGCTCGCGCACCAGCACCTCGCGTTCCCGTCCCGGCCGGCGCTCATCCTCCTCCGTCTCGCTCGGGACCCGCACCATCGAGCACACCCGCGGTTCGCCCCGCAGCCACGCCAGCAGCGTGCGCAGCAGCATGTCCAGATCGATCCGGTCCGTCTTCACCCGCCGGGCCCGCCGATCCACCGCGATGCTCGCCGGCTGCATCACCTGCACCTCAAGCCCGCACGCCTGCAGGTAGCGCGCGATCCAGAACCCGTCGCGCCCCGCCTCGTAGGCCACCACCACACGCTGCACGCTGCGACCCGCCCGAGCAGCCTCCCCGCGCCAGCGCTCGATCCTCGCAAGCAGATCCGCCATGGCTCGCGGCGCCATCCGACGCTTGGCTCGCCGCTCCACACCCGGCACCACCGCTCCCACCTCCCACGACTTCCCACTCAATTCCAACGCTATGACCAGCGTGCTATCGTGGTCGAAGGCGGTTGCGGGCTTGTCCGGCTCGAAGGCTCTGCTCATCGGGCGCTCCTGTCGCTGTCGTGGAAAACCGCTCAGGATCTCAGATCCGCAACCGCCACGCCCCATAGAATCTTG
>NZ_JAUSVX010000052.1 GCF_030814995.1 Labrys wisconsinensis
GGCTGTTTGATTCACACATCGCAGCAATCGAGCGATCTATTCTGGATGGGCGTGTTACTCCCATGACCTGCGTGGGATGGCGTTGTGTGGCATCCGTTTTGCGAGGGCTACGCCGCGTTTGATGGCGGCAAACTTCTCGAGGCCCTTGGCATATGTCTTGGAGCCTGGCTTGCCGTAGTAGCCGGTCCATCCACCGAGGCGGGCGATGACCCACTGAGCGCGGGCGAGCGAGCCGATTGGATAGGGATTCTTCTGCTTTTGGGTATTGCCCTCCATCTCGGAGCTCAACTCCTCCAGGAGCGGCTCGTCGGTCGGCTCGAACACGGTATCGAAGCGCTCCTGGGTGAGGCCGTCGCGGGCCTGCTTGAGCTTCATGATGGTGACGGAGGCCAGGGCGGCGGCGCCGACCATGTTGATCATCGCGGCAGGCTTTCTGATTTTGGCGGCTTCGATGTCCATAGCGTCGGATTTGAGGGTTTTGAAGTATTCCTCGATCCGCCAGCGCCTTCGATAGAGGCCGAGGATCCAGAGCGCTTGTTGCAGGGTGTCGACCGCGTGGGTGGTGAGCAGGCGCCAATGGATCGGCTCGCCCTGGTCTGGCGGCATCACTTCGCGGATATCGACCAGCCTGAGGGACAGGGGGTCGGGCAGGTCCTCCCTCTCTCTCATGTAGGCCGGGCGGCGCAGCATGACGGGAGCAAAGCGAATGTCCAGCAGGGTGACGCGCTCCCGGCGGTCCGGGGCGGCCGGGATCACCGTCACCATCCGTGCGATCAGCGGCAAGCCATCGCTGACGGCATAGAGCGAGCGTGAACGGCCGTCGGTGTCGAGGATGCGGCGGTCGCGCGCCATGCGCGCCAACAGATGGACGTTGTCGGGACGGCTGGCATAGCTCTCATAGATGTCGCTCTCGGCGTCGGCAGCCAGAGTGATCCGCGACGCGCCGGCCAGAACGCGGCCACAGGCCTGGGACCCTTTGGTCCAGCGATGAGATTCGCGCTCGCTCGGGAGCCGCGAGCGATGCGGCGTCACCTTGCCGCCCGTCCGGTTGATCACCGACAGGTCGATAAGCCCGCCTATGGCGCTGGTGCCGGCATCTATCGCCAGAACCGCATGCAGGCAAAGCCCACCCAGCTTGCCGCCCTTGCCGACCGGGCCAAATCCCGCGGCACGGACCTTGCGGCCGCCCAGCACGATGTCGGAGCTGTCCTGGATCGCCAGAATGTCGCGGCCCTGGGCCCAATGCTGGGTGCTCTGCGCTGCAGCCGCGGCCATCGACGGCACGCTGACGCGCGCGTTGTCCAAAAACCGCGTGAAGCGCATCTCGCCGCAGCGGGTGCGACCTAGCGCACGCACACAGCTGCCGGGCTGCTCCACCATCGTCCGGTGTAGATCATAGCCGACAACGTCAAGTCGAGCGTCGCCGAAATACCCAAGACCGCCGCAAATATCCATCGCCCATCTCTCGCGAATCAATCGTGCGAGAGAGAATCACCTTAGGTAGGCCTCGAATACCTAAATGTGTGAACACAACAGCC
>NZ_JAUSVX010000053.1 GCF_030814995.1 Labrys wisconsinensis
ACCAGCCCTCGGTGAGTTTGACTCCATTGGGGATTCCCAGCGCCGGCGACTTCTGACGCAATGCGGGGGTGAGCTGAGTCGGACGGCGGAGGCATTGATGAGCGGAGGGCTTGCGATCAGCCGCAGGGAGCATACGAGCGCGGAGCTTCGCGGGCTGAGCAGCCGATGCTCGGATGGTGCGCAGGTTCGTCGGCTGTTGGCGCTTGCGCTCGTTCTTGACGGGCATTCGCGAACGGAGGCGGCGCGTCTCAGTGGCATGGATCGGCAGACGCTGCGCGACTGGGTGCATCGCTACAACGACGAAGGCGTGGAGGGCCTGAAGTCGCGCTCGAGCCCCGGTCGTGCACCGGCTTTGAGCGAGCAGCAGATGGAGGAACTGCGCGAGTTGGTGATCCAGGGCCCCGATCCGGCGGTCCACAAGGTGGTGCGCTGGCGGTGCGTGGATCTGCAGGCCGAGGTCGCCCGGCGGTTTTCGGTGGAAGTGCATGAGAACACGATCGGGCGATGGCTGCACGAGCTGGGCCTGACGCGCCTGCAGCCCCGGCCGGTCCATCCGCAAAAGGACCCCGGGGCCGAGGCGGCTTTTAAAAAAACTTCGCCGACCTGGTCAGAGCCGCGCTCCCGGCGGCCGCGGCCGCCGGCCCCGTAGAGATCTGGTTCCAGGACGAAGCCCGCGTCGGCCAGAAGGGCGGTCACGCCTACATCTGGGCGCCGGTCGGCTCGCGTCCGCGCATGGTGCGCGACAACCGGCACGTCTCCACCTACATCTTCGGCGCCATCTGCCCCGACCGCGCCATCGGCGCCGCCATGATCATGCCCTACGCCAACACCGAGGCCATGAACGCCCACCTCAAGGAGATCAGCGCCGGGGTAGCGCCGGGGGCTCATGCCGTCCTGGTCTGCGACGGCGCCGGCTGGCATCAGCGCGGCAGGAAGCTGGCGCTGCCTGACAACATCACCCTGCTGTCCCTGCCGCCCTATTCACCTGAGCTCAACCCCATGGAGAACGTCTGGGCCTACCTGCGCCAAAACAAGCTTTGCGCCACCGTCTGGGATACCTACGACGATATCCTCGACGCCTGTCAGACCGCCTGGCGATTCCTCCTCAACGATCCAGACCGAATCCGATCCA
>NZ_JAUSVX010000054.1 GCF_030814995.1 Labrys wisconsinensis
GAGACCATCCGCCAGCAGGACATCGCGGCGGTGGCGCCGTTCCTGCAGTTCACCGGGGGGCTGGCGCTGGACTTCGACCGGAGCTGGCCGCTGATCGGCGGGGCGCGCATCACCAACGGCGCGGTCTTGATGGTGCTGCTGGCTGGCTTGGTCTGGTACATGCTGAACCGCACGGCCTTTGGGCGGCACATCCATGCCACGGGCGATGATGCGGAGGCGGCGCGCCTGGCGGGCATCCGCACCAGCCGCACGCTGGTGGCGGTCTATGCGCTGGCGGGGCTGATCTGCGCGATCGGCGGCTGGGCACTGATCGGGCGGATCGGCTCGATCAGCCCGCAGGCGGGCCAGACGGCGAACCTGGACAGCATCACGGCGGTGGTGATCGGCGGCACGAGCCTGTTCGGCGGGCGCGGGTCGATCGTGGGCACGCTGGTGGGAGCGCTGATCGTCGGCGTGTTCCGCAACGGGCTGGCGCTCTATGGGGTGGACGTGTTGTGGCAGGAGTTCGCGGTGGGCTGCCTGATCATCCTGGCGGTGGCGATCGACCAGTGGATCCGGAGGGTTTCGGCATGAGCACGACAGTGCAGCCCATCCTGCAGGCGCGCGGCCTGGTGAAGCGCTATGGCCGGGTGACGGCGATGGACCATGCGGATTTCGACCTGCTGCCGGGGGAGATCCTGGCGGTGATCGGCGACAACGGGGCGGGCAAGTCGACGCTGATCAAGGCGATCGCGGGGGCGGTGATCCCGGACCAGGGGGAGATCCGGCTGAACGGGGAGGTGGTGCAGTTCCGCTCGCCGCTGGAGGCGCGGGCGGCGGGGATCGAGACGGTGTTCCAGAACCTGGCGCTGTCGCCGGCGCTGTCGATCGCCGACAACATGTTCCTGGGGCGGGAGCGGCGGGCGCCGGGGCTGCTGGGCAAGCTGTTCCGGCAGCTGGACCGGACGGGCATGCAGGCGGATGCGCGCAAGGCGCTGTCGCAGCTGGGCCTGATGACGATCCAGAACATCAACCAGCCGGTGGAGACGCTGTCGGGCGGGCAGCGTCAGGGCGTGGCGGTGGCGCGGGCGGCGGCGTTCGGGCGCAGCCTGATCATCATGGACGAGCCGACGGCGGCGCT
>NZ_JAUSVX010000055.1 GCF_030814995.1 Labrys wisconsinensis
CAAGCTGGCCGATCGACCGGCATTGGCCGGCCCCTTCGATCTCGCCCTCTCGCTCGCCCGACGCGTCAAGGACCAGCGCCAGCGCGAGCGGGGCAGGAAGGTCTATTCCCTGCACGCCCCCGAGGTGGAGTGCATCGGCAAGGGCAAGGTGCACAAGCCCTACGAGTTCGGCGTCAAGGTCTCCGTGGCCACGCCGCTCAACCGCTGCAAGGGCGGCCAGTTCGTCGTCCACGTCAAAGCGCTGCCCGGCAACCCTTATGACAGTCATTCCGGGGATGCCCCCCAGCTCGGTGACAATTACACGCCCCCGGATGGCTCCGTAAGCGCAGCTGCAATCATTTCCCGCATCGCCGGCCACATGGTTGCGATAGCGTCGGCGACCTCCTGGACCGGGGTGCTGGCGGGAACGTCTGCAAATCGAACGACGATCTGTGCGGCCTGAACGGCCAAACGCATATCGTCGGGATCTGCGACGGGAACCGATGCAACCGCCGCGCAGGCGACCATGAAGGGCGTCGGCTCGCGCATTGCCGCGATAGCCGTACAGGCTGCAACGGTGTACTTGTGCCACTGCAGCGAACTTCCTTCGCGTTCGGCAAGCGCTCTCGCCACGCGTTCGATCATTGTCACGTCTTCCCCCCAGGGGTATGTCGGCGATTGAATTAATGTGCGATGTATCTATCTCTCGTAATAGCTAGGGATGTCGAGGTTGCGGTCACAGCCCTTGATGACATTACGCGACTACTCTTCAACTGGAAACTCTCACTTTGGCAACCCCCAGTCCATATAGCTGGCTCTTCGGCGCTGGCTTGACATGCAGCGAGGGCAGCAGGGTGCCGAGGGCCGTCGTCAGGCCGCCGGCAGCGACGAGCAGCTTCCAGCCGCTGCGGGCGCCGGCGATGGCATCGCGGACGATGCCCTCGTTGACCTTGATTTCGTGGAGATCTCCCATCGTGCTACTAATACTACAGTTGCATTTTTTTGAGATGCGCGCGTTTGGCGCCAGCTTGATGAGCGCGGCGCCAGGCTGACCAGGCGATGACGCGTGCTG